>CAIKXW010000312.1 GCA_903831485.1 uncultured Alphaproteobacteria bacterium
GTCGCGGCGATAGAGGCAGGTGACTGATTTCGCGCCCTGCCGGATGGCGGTGCGAACGCAGTCCATCGCCGTGTCGCCGCCGCCGATCACGACGACATTCTTTTTCGCGGCGTCGAGCTTGCCGCTGTCGAAGTCAGGCACTGTCTCGCCAAGGCCGACCTTGTTGGCGGTGATGAGAAAGTCGAGCGCCTTGTGGACGCCCCTCGCGTTGTTTCCCGGGGTCTGCATTTCCCGGGCGGCGTAGACGCCGGTAGCGACGAGGATGGCGTCGTGCTTTGCGCGCAGCTCTGCGAAGCTGATGTCCTTGCCGATCTCGGTGTTGAGCACGAAGGTCACCCCGCCATCGGCGAGGCGCTTCACGCGACGCTCGACGATTTCCTTTTCGAGCTTGAAGTTCGGGATGCCGTAGATCAGCAGGCCGCCTGCGCGGTCGTGCCTGTCATAGACCGTTACCCGGTAGCCGGCGGCGCGTAGTTCATCCGCCGCCGAGAGACCGGCGGGGCCGGCTCCGATGATGCCGATGCTTTGGGTGCGTTCACGTGAGGGTGCGATCGGCTGCACCCAGCCGCGCTCCCAGGCGGTGTCGGTAATGTAGCGTTCGACGGCGCCGATCGTCACTGCGCCATGGCCCGACTGTTCGATGACGCACGCGCCTTCGCACAGCCTGTCCTGAGGGCATATCCGGCCGCAGATTTCCGGCATGTTCGATGTGGCGGACGAGACCTCGTAGGCTTCCTGCAGCCGGCCGGTCGCAGTGAGCATCAGCCAGTCGGGGATGTTGTTCTGCAGGGGGCAGTGCGTCTGGCAGAACGGCACGCCGCATTGCGAGCAGCGGGACGACTGTTCGTTGGCCTTCGCCGTGATGAAGTCGGCGTAGATTTCATGGAAATCGGCGCGGCGTTCGTCCGGCTCACGCTTTTCGGGCGTCTGCTGTTCGACGGACACGAATGTGAGCATGCGCTGCTGCGCCATGGGTGCACCCGATGTTGGACGACGTCGTGTCCATGACGTCGAAACCTGGCGCGCGCAACCAAAATCCGCATTATAGGAACTATAGGGGACAGAGATTCTGCGTCGCGCGTACAAAGAAGGCGGTCGGCCCAAGCATCTGGCGCATAAAAGAACCAAAAGGGACCTATACGCAGGTAACCCAACTTCCACCATAAACGGGCGACACCAGCGTCACCTCTCCAGCGACCGGGCGATTTCCATGGATGCGACGACAATCCTGCAGGCGATCCTGCTCGGCCTGGTGGAGGGGCTCACCGAGTTCATCCCGGTGTCCTCGACCGGGCACCTCCTGCTGGCGCAGACGGCGCTGGGGCTGACCTCGCCGTTCTGGACCACGTTCACCGTGATGATCCAGCTGGGCGCAATCCTTGCGGTCGTTGTGCTTTACTTTGGGCGCCTCTGGAACGTGCTGGTCACCTTGCCCACGGAGCCCGCCTCGCGCCGGTTTGCGCTGTCGGTGATCATCGCGTGCGTGCCGGCCTTCCTCGCCGGCTTCCTGCTGCACGACTTCATCAAGTCATACCTGTTCACCGGGTTGGAGTTGATCTGCTGGTCGCTGATTGTCGGCGGCGTCGTGCTGCTGGTGATCGACCGCATCGCGCCTGCGCCTGCAGACCACAGTGCGATGACCCTGCCGCTCTACAAGGCGGCGATCATCGGGCTGTTCCAGATCCTGTCGATCATTCCCGGCGTGTCGCGCTCTGGGTCGACCATCGTCGGATCGATGCTGCTGAAGATCGACAAGCGCGCGGCGGCTGAGTTCTCCTTCTTCCTCGCCATCCCGATCATGGTCGGCGCTTTCGTGCTCGACATCTGGGAGAGCCGCGATTTTCTCAACGGCGACAATCTCGGCATCATCGCCGTGGGCTTCGTGGCGAGCTTCGTGTTCGGCCTGATCGTGGTGCGGTTGATGCTCGACTTCGTACAGAAGCGCGGCTTTGCGCCCTTCGGATGGTGGCGCATACTTGTCGGCGCTGCCGGCCTGGCGGCGATCTACACCGGCGTCTGGAGCAGTGCTGTCCCGGTAGCGATGTAGGGCAGGCCTGCATCCCAGTACGGTGACCGGCCGCGGCGCGCCGCGCGGCACAAGCGCCACGAAGCTGGCGACGACGACGGTCTCGGCCAGGGCGCGTCATGTCGTCGAGCGCGCCACTTCTCGCGTCTGCGAGACTCTACCGAGCCCAAGATGGGTGTCGTGCCTTAGAGCCCTAACCACAGACGGGAATTTCTAAACCGGTCCCGACGACACTGTGCTGGTAACATACAGCTCCGGGTTGGGTCCGTCATGTTGAACCTACGTATTCGCTCAATGCTGATCGCGCTGGGTGGCTTTGTCTGCCTTGCCTTTGTGGGCGCAGTCGCGGTGCAGCAGTACGCAGCCTCGAAGACGGCGATCAACAGTCCCCACTATCTTCAGATCATCAGAGCCAAGGACCTGGTTGCCGATGTCCTGCCGCCACCGGCCTACCTGCTCGAATCCTACCTCGAGGCCAATCTCGCCGTCCGTGAGCCCACAAAACTCAAGCAGCATCTCGATGCGCTTGCGAGACTGAAGAAGGAGTACATGGCCCGTCACGCCTTCTGGAGTGATCGCGCCAACTGGGAAAGCGACGACGGTGTCAACGAAAAAGCCTACACTCTGGTTGCCAGGGACTCAGACGTTGAAGCGCAGAAATTCTGGAGCGCTGTCGATGATCGCCTGATCCCGGCCCTTCGCAGCGGTGATGCCGTGGGGGTCGAGGCGGCGATGTCCCAGATCGCGGTCGCCTATGCGAAACATCGCGCCATCGTTGATGAACTTGTGAAGGCTGCAGTGGCCGATCAGGCCATGCTCGAGACGATCGCCAGCGAGGAAGTCGGCTTCTACTCGCTTGTCATTTACGCCGTGATCGCCGCCGTCCTGCTGCTGACGGTGCTGGGATTCCTGTTCCTGTTCAGAAGGGTCATCCGCCCGGTCGCCGGTGTGACTGGCGTCATGACCAGGCTTGCCTTGGGCGACCTTCACGCGAAGGCTGAGGGCGCTGAGCGTCGCGACGAGATCGGCGACATGGTTCGCGCGCTCGAAGTGTTCCGCCGCAACCTTGTCGAAACGGAGCGGATGCGGGTCCAGCAGTCGGAAGACGCCGCCAAGGCCGAAGAGCATCGCCGCGCGTCCCTGCGCGAGATGGCCCAGGGCGTCGAAGCGGAGGCCGGCTCGGCGGTGATGCGGGTCAGCAGCGAGGCCGCAGAGATGTCGCGGCTCGCCATTGCGATGAGCGGGTCCGTGTCCAACGTGACGGAACAGTGCCAGGGCGTCGCTGCTGCTGCGCAACAGGCCATGATGAGCGCCACCAGCGTGACGGCCGCCACGCAACAGTTCTCGGCGTCGATCCAGGAAGTCTCGCAGCAATTGTCAAATGCGCGCAAGATCACTGCGGCCACGGTTGAAACCAGCGAGCGGACGCGATCGGCGGTCACCAATCTGGCGGAGGCTATCGAGAAGATCACCACGGTCGCCAACATCATTTCCGAGATTGCGGATCAGACCAACCTGCTTGCGCTCAATGCAACGATCGAAGCGGCGCGCGCGGGCGAGGCCGGTCGCGGGTTCGCGGTCGTCGCGAGCGAGGTGAAATCGCTCTCGAGCCAGACTGCAAAATCCACCGAAGAAATCCGGCGCCATGTCGCGGAGATCCAGGTCGTGATGCGCGAGACAACGACTGTTGTCTCTGAAATCGCGCGCCAGATCTCCAGCGTTGACGAAGGGTCGACGGTTATCGCGGCCGCCATGGAAGAACAGACCGCGACGATCGGCGAAATCGCGCGGCACGTTGAAGAGACTGCGCGTGCAGCATCGTTTGTTTCGGATTCGGTCGCCATCGTGCTGGAAGAGGCGGCCAAGACCGGAGATGGCGCTCGCTCGCTCAGCGGTTCGGTCAGCAATGTCGATGAGTCGATTACGCGCCTCCGCGAAAGCATCGTGCGGGTCATTCGCA
>CAIKXW010000313.1 GCA_903831485.1 uncultured Alphaproteobacteria bacterium
CGAGGACGATCTGATCCTCGGAGGCCGTCGCGGCTCGCCGCTTGTGATCGGCATTGGCGACGGCAAGGAGATGTTCCTCGGCTCCGACGCCCTCGCCGTCGGCCCCTTCACCACGCGCGTGATCTACCTGGAGGAAGGCGACTGGTGCGCCCTTACCCGCACCTCGTTCGAAGTGTTCGACGGTGCAGGCAAGACGGTCGAACGTGCGGAGACGCATGTGCCCGCCGCCGGCGCAGCCGCCGAAAAGGGCAACTACCGCCACTTCATGCAGAAGGAGATCTACGAGCAGCCCGACTTCGTCGGCCGCACCGTCTCCGGCTATATCGACGCGTACGAGCTGAAGGCTGTCCTGCCTACGCGCGCCGGCAAGAAAACGCTCGACTTCACGCAGTTCGACCGCATCCAGATCGTCGCCTGCGGTACCGCGTATTATGCAGGCTTCGTCGCGAAATACTGGTTCGAACAACTCGCCGGCATCGTGACCGATGTCGATGTCGCCTCCGAGTTCCGCTACCGCGAACCGGTGCTTGGTCCGCGCACGCTGGCGATCGTCGTCACGCAATCGGGCGAAACCGCCGACACCAAGGCGGCGATGGAGTACGCCAAAGCCAAGGGCGTGATGACAGCCGCTGTCGTCAACGTGCCCACCTCCTCCATCGCGCGCGAATGCGACGCTATCCTGCCGACGCTGGCCGGCGTCGAGATCGGCGTCGCCTCGACAAAGGCGTTCACCGCCCAGCTCTGCGCGCTTCTTGCAACCGCCGTCGCCGCCGGCCGCCAGCGCAACTTCCTCTCGCGCGAGCGCGAAAAGGAAATCGTCGGGTCGATGATCGAACTGCCGCGCCTCATTTCCGAAGCGCTGAAGGTCGAAGGCCAGATTATGAAGCTGGCGCCCGAAATCGCGAAGGCGCGCGACATCCTCTATCTCGGCCGCGGCCAACACTATCCGATCGCACTCGAAGGCGCGCTGAAGCTGAAGGAAATCTCGTATATCCACGCAGAGGGCTATGCGTCCGGCGAGCTCAAGCACGGCCCCATCGCGCTCATCGACGAGCGCACGCCTGTGATCATGGCGGCGCCGCACGATCACCTGCTGGAGAAGTCGCTGTCGAACCTTCAGGAAGTTGCAGCGCGTCGTGGGAAAGTCTTCCTCGTGTCCGACAGAGCCGGCATCAAGCAGGCAGGCGACGCGCCCTTCGGCACGATCGAAATCCCGACCTGCGAGCGCGTGATCCAGCCGATTGTAACGGTGGTTCCGCTACAGCTGCTCGCCTACCACGTGGCCGTCGAGAAGGGCACGGATGTCGACCAGCCGCGCAACCTCGCAAAGTCGGTTACGGTGGAGTAGCTGGCCCCACCATTGCAGCCAGACGCCAGAATCGTTTGGCGCGCGAGTTTCGGCTGCGCGCCCCTGAACCAGACCAGGAGTTTACCATGAAGCCTGTCCGCAAGGCCGTCCTGCCCGTCGCCGGTTTTGGCACGCGCGTGCTGCCGGCCACCAAGGCGGTGCCGAAGGAAATGCTGACGGTATTCGACCGTCCCGCCCTGCAATACGTGGTGGACGAGGCGCGCGAGGCGGGCATCGAGCACTTCGTGTTCATCACCGGCCGCGGCAAACAGGCGATCGAGGACTATTTCGACAAGGCCTACGAACTCGAAGCTACGCTCGAAGCCAAGAAGAAGGACGCCATCCTCGCCGAGGTGCGCGCCGCCGCCCTTCCCCCCGGCGCCTCCAGCTTCACGCGCCAGCAGGCCGCCCTCGGCCTCGGCCACGCCGTGCTGTGTGCGCGCGAGATCATCGGCGACGAGCCGTTCGCGGTGCTGCTGCCCGACGTGATCGTGAAGGGCGCGAACCGTTCC
>CAIKXW010000314.1 GCA_903831485.1 uncultured Alphaproteobacteria bacterium
ACCTGAGCCTGCCATTCAGCAGCGATGGTCTCCGCCAGATGCTGTGTCGGCACGATGAACGGCTGCCCCGCCTGCGAGCGCAGCGCGCGCGCATCCAGCAGCACAGTCCATCCGGGCTGGACGGGCGCGATCGACACGTCCGTGTAGAACCGCTTCGGCCGCTGATCGATCTCGCCCTTCACGCCCTTGGCGTACTCCATCGTCTACGCCTCACTCACCGGATGCGCCGCGGCTTGCGGAGATCGAAGAAATTCTCGGCGCTGTCCTCATCGAAGCCGAGCACCTCGAATGTCTGCTTCATGTGCGGCGAAAGCTCCGCCACGATCTCGACATCGCGACCGCCAGGGTTTGGCAGGCGAAGCGCGCGCGCATGAAGATGCAGACCATCAGCCAGCCCCTGCGGCAGTTCGCGATCGCACGTATACTTTCGGTCACCCACGATGGCGCAACCGATGCCGGCCATGTGGAAACGAAGCTGGTGCGTGCGTCCCGTCTCTGGTTTCAGCGCCACCCACGCGGCCTTGCGGCCCGCATTCTGGACAACCGAGTATAGCGTGGAGGCGTGCACCGCGCCCTTCTCGTTCTGCTCGGCGGCGCGCATTTTTTCCTTGTCGTCCTTCGGCCCGGTCGACTTGATCATCCAGCCGCGGATATCGCCCGTGGTCGGATGCGGCACGCCAAGCACGACGGCCCAGTAGATCTTGTCGAGTTCGCGCGAGCGGAACAGCGCGCCGAGTCGGTTGGCCGTGCCGACCGTCTTCGCGAGGATCAGCACGCCAGACGTGTCGCGGTCCAGCCGGTGCACAAGTCGCGGCTTCTCCGCCGTGTCGGGCACAAGCGCGCGCGACAGCGCATCGATGTGGCGCGTCGTTCCCGTGCCGCCCTGCACAGCCAGACCAGGCGGCTTGTTGAGACCAATGATGTGGTCGTCCTCGTAGATCACGAGCGATCGCATCATGTCGGCGTCGGACGCCTTCACACGTGTGCGCGGCTTGTCATCTTCGTCGTCGCCCTCACGACCTTTCGCGGCAGTCATCGGCGGGATGCGCACGGTCTGCCCGGCCTTGACGCGTGTGTTCGCCTTGGCGCGCGCGCCATCGACGCGGATCTCGCCGGTGCGGCACGCCTTCTCGATCTGGCCCTGGGTGAGGCCATGGAACTTCCGCTTCAGCCAGCGATCAAGGCGCGTATCGTCCTCGTCCGCATCGACGCTGAGGGTGACAACCTGTCCGACGTTCCAGCTCATCCGAGAATCCGTTTCGCGATCATCATGCCGATGGCGACGGCGGCGAGGCCGGCGAGAACGGAGCCGATGGAATAGGTTGAAGCGCCGAGCCAGTCGCTGCGCTCGATCATGCGCATCGTCTCGAGCGAATAGGCCGAAAAGGTCGTGAACCCGCCGAGCACGCCGACGCCGAGGAACAGCCGCCATGGCTCGGCCGCGTCCCCGCGCGTCGCAAGCCAGCCTGCGAGCAGTCCGATGGCCAGGCTGCCGGACACGTTGACCAGGAACGTCGCCACAGGCCAGCCATCGCCACGCAGCGGCATCGCCAGCGAGACGCAGAAGCGGGCCGCGGCGCCGAGGCCGCCCCCGAGGGCTACGAGAAGGACGTTGAACATTTCGCCCCGCTCATAGGGCTAACTCGTGCCGGAAGCCAGATCGGCAGGCATTTCCAGCCCTGCGGCAGACAGAACATCGAGAAAATCCGCCGGCGGCGGGGCGTTAATCACGAAACGCCCGCCCGCCGTGGGGTGCGGTATCTCCAGCCGGAAGGCATGCAGCATCAAACGGGGCACGGGCAGGCCCTTCAGCGTGGACGCGCCACCGTAATACGGGTCGCCGAGGATAGGCCTTCCCTCGATCGACAGGTGGACACGGATCTGGTGCATCCGCCCCGTCTGGGGCTCCACAGAGAGCAGGTGCGTCTGCCCATTGCTGGCCAGCACCCGCCAGCGCGTGACCGCTGACTGGCTGCCCTGGTCTCCCGGGCGGGCGGCGCGCATGAGCTCCAGACCGGGGCGGGCGATGTGCCGGGTCAGCGGCATCGAAAACTCGGTCACGCCTTCCGGCAGGGGCGAGCCCGTGACCACGGCGAGATAGGTCTTGTCGACGAGGCGATCGGCGAAGGACTGGCTCAGTGCCGCTGCGGCCGGCTGGGTCCTGGCTGCCACGATGACGCCAGACGTTGGCGCATCTAGCCGATGAACGAGCCGCGGCCGCTTGCCGTTGGACCGGGCAAACGCCGCCATCAGCCGGTCGAGCGTGCGGTCCTCGACATTGCGGGTCTGGACCGGCAGCCCGGACGGTTTGTTGAACGCGATGATGCCGCTGTCCTCGTGAATGACGAACCCGCGCACGAATGCTGCGTCGTCCTCCGACACGGGCAGGCTTTCATAGTTGCGCTTGACGCCTTTAGTCACCGGAACGCTCGCGGCGCAGCTTTGCCCATTGTTCCAGCTTCTCCCGGATCGGCGCTTCACGGCCTGCGCCCTTGGGCTGGTAGAAGGTCTGGCGCTCCATGTCGTCCGGAAAATAGTTCTGACCGGAGAACTGGCCTTCGGCGTCGTGGTCGTACTGGTAGCCCGCGCCATAGCCGAGCTGCTTCATCATTTTCGTCGGTGCATTGAGGATTTGCGCTGGTGGCGTCAGCGAACCTGTCTCCCGGGCAGCGGCGCGGGCCGCCTTGTAGGCGACATAGGCCGCGTTCGACTTCGGCGCAGTCGCCAGATGAAGCGCCGCTTGCGCCAGCGCCAGTTCGCCTTCGGGAGAGCCGAGACGCTCATAGGCGGCGGCCGCCTCGTTGCAGATCATCAGCGCGGTTGGATCGGCGAGACCAACGTCCTCGCTGGCGGCGCGGATCATGCGGCGCGCGAGGAACAGCGGATCCTCGCCCCCCTCGAGCATGCGGCAGAACCAGTACAGCGCCGCATCCGGATCGGACCCGCGCGTCGCCTTGTGCCATGCAGAGATGAGATTGTAGTGCTCCTCGCGATCCTTGTCATAGCTCGGCGCGCGCTTCTGCAGCGCCGCCATCAGGCCGTTCGCATCGATCGGGTTCTTGCGGTTCCAGGCGAAGACTTCCTCGACGAGGTTGAGGAAGTACCGCCCGTCGCCATCGGCCATCGCCATCAGCGCAGCCTTGCCATCGTCGGTCAGCGGCGCCGGCTTCTCGTACAGTTCCGCGGCGCGCGCCAGCAGCTTGCCAAGCGCTGCATCGTCCAGCCGCTTGAGCACCATGACCTGCGTCCGCGATAGCAGCGCGCTGTTGAGCTCGAAGCTGGGGTTCTCGGTTGTGGCGCCAACCAGCGTGACGACACCGCGCTCCACGAATGGCAGGAAGCCATCCTGCTGGGCGCGGTTGAAGCGATGGATTTCATCGACGAACAGCAGCGTGCCCTTGCCCGTTGCGCGGCGGCCTTCGGCCTTTTCGAAGGCGGCGCGCAGGTCCTTCACGCCGGAAAAGATCGCCGAGAGCTGTTCGAAATCGAGGTTGGCCCGCTTGGCGAGAAGGCGGGCGATGGTTGTCTTGCCCGTGCCCGGCGGCCCCCAGAGGATCAGGCTGGCCAGACGCCCCTGCGCCAGCATGCGGCCGATCGGGCCTTCAGGACCAAGCAGGTGATCCTGCCCGACCACGTCCTCGATGCTCTCCGGGCGCAAGCGGTCAGCGAGCGGACGGGGCGCTTCTTCAGTCAGTCCGGCGGCTTGGAACAGGTCGCTCACATACCTGATCTAGCGCGCCCAGCGCGCCGCATCCACCCGTCAGATGCGGCCTCGGAGCTCCGACTCGATACGCTGGCCGTTGCGCTCGGTGGCGAGGCGCCAGGTAGCGGGCGGCGAGGTTTCGGCGCGCTTCAGGGCGGCGTCGAAATCACGCTTGGTCCGGATCGCCGTGCCGTTGATCTCGCGGATGATGTCGCCAGGCTGGAAGCCGACATTGCCGGCGATCGTCCGCCGCGGAACGCTGTAGACCAGCATCCCCCCGCTGAACGCGTCCATGCCGACCTGCTCGCCCAGCGCCGGCGTCAGTTCGACCACCACGGCGCCCGCGAACGGGTTGGCGCCCTGCACCTGCACCAGTTCCTGCTGTGTTGCGCCCGGCGGCGAGGCGAGGCGCACGTTGATCTGTTGCGCTTTTCCGCCACGCAGGATGGACAGGCTTACGGTCTCGCCTTCGGCCTTCGTCGCCGCGATGAACTTCATGCCGCGATCGTCGAACACTTCGCGGCCATCGACCGTGAGCACCACATCGCCCTCGCGCAGGCCGCCCTTGTCGGCCGGGCCGCCGGCATAGAGGTCAGCGATCAAAACGCCGCGTGGGCGATCCATGCCGAGCGCAGCTGCCTTGGCGCTGTCGATCACCTCGCCCTTCGCGCCGAGCCATGGGCGCACCAGCGTACCGCCGTTGACGGCCGCATCGACGACGCGCTTGGCCATCTCGGCGGGAATGGCGAAGCCGATGCCGTTTGAGCCGCCGCCGCGCGAGAAGATCATCGAGTTCACGCCGACCAGCCGGCCCTGCATGTCGACCAGCGCGCCGCCGGAGTTGCCCGGATTGATAGAGGCATCGGTCTGGATGAAGGACGAGTAGTCCGACACGCCAACATCAGTGCGCGCCAGCGCCGAGACGATGCCGCTGGTGACTGTCTGACCAACGCCGAACGGGTTGCCGATTGCCAGCACGAGATCCCCCACTTCCAGCTCACGCGTGTCGGAGAAGGTCAGCGACGGGAGCGTCTGGCCCCTGGTGTCGATCCGCAGGACGGCAAGATCGGTGCGCGGGTCCTTCATCACCAGCTCGGCCGCGAACTCCCGGCGGTCATTCAGCACCACCCGGAAAGCATCTCCGCCTTCGACGACATGGTTGTTGGTGACGATCACGCCGTCACCGGCGACGATGACGCCGGAGCCCAGCGAGTTCTCGACCTTCTCGCTGCGCGTCGGCGCGTTGCGGCAGTAGGCCTCCCACGGCGTTCCCGCCCACTGGCAGGACGAGCGCGTCACGTTGACCGAAGAGTAGACGTTCACCACGGCCGGCGCGGTCCGGCGCACGACGGGCGCGAAGGACTGCTGGAGGCCTGCCTGCGTCAGGGGAACGATCTCCTGCGGCGCGGGCTCCGGGTTGGCCTGCAGCGGGGCGACGGCCGCGGGCGGCGCTCCCTGGCTCACCAGCTGGCCCAGCGCGGGCACGGCGAGCATGGCGAGAGCGGTCGCAAGGCCAGCGGACGCAGCGAGGATGATATTCTGCCGGTTCATGCCATTTCTCCGCACACGGGCCTCAGCCTGCCCGCGCCTGATTCAGCCTGGAAAATAAGGCGCGGATTCCGGCGCAAACAAGGCTCGGACGCAGCCTGGCGACACGTCTGGACAACAAAAAAGGCCGCCCTGACGGACGGCCTTTCCGTAACTTTGAGAGAGGTACAGCTTATTCGGCGGCGGCCTCAGCAGCGGCTTCGGCGCGGGCGCGATCGTCAGCACCCTTCGCGTCGACGTCACGGTCGACCAGTTCGATGATCGCCAGCG
>CAIKXW010000315.1 GCA_903831485.1 uncultured Alphaproteobacteria bacterium
CCGGTCGCCTGGTGGGAGGGCGATGCGCTCGTGATCGAGACGACGAACTTCAACGACTACCATTCATGGCAGGACCACCCCGCCTACCTCTCGAAAACAGGAAAAGTCACCGAGCGTTTCACCCGCGTCGCCGAGGACAAGCTGCTCTACACATTCACGGTCGACGACCCCACCTACTATGCGCAGCCCTGGACCGGCGAGATCACCTTCTGGAACGATGGCGGCCAGATCTACGAGTACGCCTGCCACGAAGGCAATTACGCCATGGACGGCATCCTCAGGGGCGCCCGCGTACGGGAGAAGCTGGGCCTGCCGCTGGATCAGGCGAACGAGGAGTAGGACTTACCCGAGCGAAAAATCCACCAGCGCCGTGGCGTGGATTTCCAGCGTGTCATAGCCGGGCAGCCCCGCCTCGGTCGGCGGGAACAGCATGCCGATCTCGGTGCAGGCGAAGACCACGCTGTCGGCCTCTTTCGCCGATGACCGGTCGATCATCGCGCGCACTGCATCCCGCGCGGCGTCTGTGACGATCCCCTTGATCAGCTGGTCGTAGATGATGGCATGCAGCGCATCGCGGTCGGCCTTGTCCGGCGTCACGGCGCCGATGCCCTTGTTCCCGAGATGGTCGATCAGGAAAGGGTCTTCCATCGTGTAGCGCGTGCCGAGCAGCAGCGGCCGCGAGCGCGCATCCGATTTCAACTCCCTGGCCAGCGAATCGCCGATGTGGATCAGCGGCAGGCGCACGGACGCCATCACCTGCTGCGCCACCTTGTGCATCGTGTTTGCGCCAATGGCGATCACGTCAGCGCCCGCGCGATCGAGTGACTGTGCGGCATTCGCCAGCACGGCCCCCGCCTCGCGCCACTCGCCCGCCGTCTGCATCTTTGCAATGGGTCCGAAGTCCAGCGAGTTGACGATCAGCTTCGCCGAATGCGCACCGCCGCGCCGGTCGGCAACCATCTGGTTGATCCGGTCATAGTACAGGCGCGAGCTCTGCCAGCTCATTCCGCCGATCAGTCCGATGGTACGCATGCAGCTTTCCCGGTTTGTCGCCGGTTAGCATTGCAGGGCGGCGCGGTACAGCTCAGCGCAGCTTGGTCACATCGACGCCGACCGACAGCCTGGATGTTGCGCCATAGCCGGTGAAGGCCCCCAGAATCGGGGTCAGCTCGGCGCCCGACGCGGCAGAGGCGACTGGGATGAGATCGCCATCGTCGACCAGCCCGTTGGCGGCGTCGAGTTCGATCCAGCCGACGGCCGGAATGTAGACCTCCGCCCATGCGTGGGGCGAGGATGATCCGGGAGCGGCGTTCGGCGTGTAGACATATCCCGTCACGAAGCGGGCCGCGCAGCCCAGGCTGCGTGCGGCAGCGATCATCAGCCCGGCGAAGTCGCGACAGGCGCCTGAATGCAGCCGCAAGGTTTCGGCTGGCGGCTGCAGGCCCTGCTCGAAGCGGATGCGATAGTCGAATTCGTAGCGGATGCGCGCCGCGCATTCGAGCAGGCGCTCATACTGCCCCTTCTGCACGCCGGATGCGCCTCGCTTGATCCACGCGGCCACAGCGTCGGCGGTGTTCCTGGGCTGGTCGATAAAGGCCCACAGCATGCGCTTTTCGGTCGGCGAATACTGCGTCGTCCCGGTCTCCAGCAGCAGGCGACGCTGGCTTTCCGAGCGCGGGAATGTCTCGACGCTGAGCTCGCTGACAATGTCGAGCTGTGTGGTCGTGCCGTTGAAATAGGCGATGGCGATCGAGTTGCCGTACAGGTCGCTCCGCCAGACGACTTCCGCCGGGGGCGAGAGGGTGAGGAAGGAGGCCTGCACCGTCAGCTTGTGGTCGCTACGCGGCCGCAGATAGAGGGTATGGGGCGAAAGCTGGACCGGCGACGAAAAGACGTAGGTCGTCGAATGTCTTAGCTGGAAGGCAGGCATGGCAGGGCTCTGGAACCGTGAGGGTCGCCCTGCAACGTGCGCTGGCGGACCGGGTTCCCCCAGGGCGGGACCGCCCCGGCTTTGCCTTGACCTTCTCCACAGGCGAGGGTAGGGAACCCGCCTTCCGCGCAAGAACTCCCCAGACATGGGATTCCTGTGCTTTGACCGGCACGACCCCGTCACCTGACGGACGAGGCTGGCGAGGTCCCCCGCCCGGCGCGTTGCGCTCAGCGGGGCCAAAAGGCGTTTGCGCGTCGGAAGAAGACTACCCATGTCGGAGACGGTCTCCGGCATGAAAAGGAATGGCGATGTTCGACGCGCTGACAGATCGTCTTGGCAAGGTATTCGAAGGCCTCACCGGCCGCGGCGCCCTGTCCGAGAAGGACGTCAATGAAGCCCTGCGTGAGATCCGCGTGGCGCTTCTGGAAGCCGACGTCGCGCTCTCCGTGGTCAAGAAATTCATCGACGATGTCCGCCCCAAGGCCGTGGGCGAGAACGTCATCAAGTCGATCAAGCCCGGCCAGCTGGTCGTCAAGATCGTGCACGATGCGCTGGTCGAGACGCTGGGCGGCGACGAAGAACCGCCGCCGCTGAAGATCGACAGCCCGCCTGCCGTCATCATGATGGCCGGCCTGCAAGGCTCGGGCAAAACCACCACGACCGGCAAGCTCGCCAAGCGCTTGAAGGATCAGGAGCGCAAGAAGGTTCTCGTCGCTTCGCTCGACACGCGCCGCCCGGCCGCGATGGAGCAGCTGAAGATCCTCGCCGACCAGGTTGGCGTCGATGCGCTGCCGATCGTCGTTGGGCAGCTGCCCGCAGACATCACCCGCCGCGCCATCCAGGCCGCGAAGTTCGGCGGCTACGACGTGCTGATGCTGGACACGGCGGGCCGCACCACGCTCGACGACCAGATGATGAACGAGGCGGACGAGATCGCGAAGATCGCGAACCCGTCCGAGACGCTGCTCGTTGCTGACGCCCTCACCGGACAGGACGCCGTCGAGACTGCGCGCCGCTTCAACGAACGCCTGCCGCTCACCGGCCTCGTGCTCACCCGCATGGACGGCGATGGCCGCGGCGGCGCAGCGCTTTCCATGCGCTCTGTCACCGGCCTGCCGATCCGTTTCATCGGCGTAGGCGAGAAGCTCGACGGGCTCGACGTGTTCGACGCCCGCCGCATCGCCGGCCGCATTCTCGGGCAGGGGGACATCGTCAGCCTGGTTGAGAAGGCCAAGGCCGAGATGGACATGGTCGAGGCCGAGCGCGTCGCCAAGCGGATGCAGAAGGGTCAGTTCGACCTGGAGGATTATGCCGGCCAGCTGCGCCAGATGCAGCGCATGGGCGGCCTCGGCGGCATGATGGAAATGCTGCCCGGCGTGAAGGACGCCAAGGCGAAGATGGCCGCTGCCGGCATCGACGACCGCGTGATGAAGCGCAAGGAAGCGATCATCATGTCGATGACGCCGAAGGAGCGCCGCAAGCCCGACCTGCTTCAGGCCTCGCGCAAGCGCCGCATCGCGGCCGGCGCTGGCGTCGACGTGGCCGAGGTCAACAAGGTGCTGAAAGAGCACCGCAACATGGCCGACATGATGAAGAAGCTCGGCAAGGGCGGCCTCAAGGGCCTCGCAGGCATGATGGGGAATATGGGCGGCGCCGGTGGCATGGGCGGCGGCGGTGGCGGCGGAATGGGCGGCGCACCGCAATTGTCGCCGCAACAGATGGCTGCGCTGAAGAATCTCGGCGGCCCCGGCGGTCCGAAACTCCCAGGTCTTGGCGGCGGTCTTCCCGGTCTTGGGGGAGACAAGAAGAAATGACCCGCGATCCCACTGAGGACCTCAAACGCCTGCGCGCCTCGATCGACAATATCGATGCGGCCGTGGTGCACATGCTGGCCGAACGCTTCAAGGCGACCAAGGCCGTGGGCGAGCTCAAGGCTGCGCACGCCATGCCCCCGGCCGACAAGGCGCGTGAAGCCGAGCAGATCGCCCGCCTGCGCCAGCTGGCCCACGAGGCCGATCTCGATCCAGATTTCGCCGAAAAATTCCTCGCCTTCATCGTGACGGAAGTGATCCGCCACCATGAGAAACTGCAGGGGAAGGGCTGACGCCCGACCCGCCACCATCAACCCGCTCGAACAACAAAGAAGAGAGTAGAGAATGTCCCTGAAAATCCGTCTCGCGCGCGGCGGCTCCAAGCACCGCCCGTACTACAACGTCGTGATCGCCGAC
>CAIKXW010000316.1 GCA_903831485.1 uncultured Alphaproteobacteria bacterium
GGAGGGGGCGAACTGGGTCTACAAGGGTGTGTCGTGCCTGAAGCCGGAGCAGACGCGCTGCCTGCTGTCGCTGTCGGATGGCGGCAAGGATGCGGTGCGCGTGCGCGAGTATACGATCGCGGAGGGCGGCGCGAAGGCAGGCTTTGTGGCGGGCGGGTTCGACATTCCGGAAGCCAAGAGTTCGATCGAGTGGCAGGACCAGGACACGCTGCTGATCGCAACAGACTGGGGCAATGAGAACAAGGATCTCTCGGGCGACAAGCCTACGTTGACCGAGAGCGGCTATCCGTTCGTGATCAAGCGGCTGAAGCGCGGGCAGGCGTTGCGCGATGCGGTGGAAGTGTTCCGCGGCGAGCGGACGGATGTCGCGGCCTCGCCTGTGTCGCTGGAGGACGGCGCTGGCAACAAGTGGTTTGGCGCGGTGCGGGCGGAGACGTTCTATACGTCGAGCTGGTTCATCTTCCCGAAGGCGGGCGAAGGCCGGACGCTGAAACTGCCGATCCCGGCGAAGTCATCGCCGCAGGGCATCTTTGCCGACACGCTGCTGCTGACGCTGGAAGAGGACTGGAAGCCGGAAGGCCAGGGCGAGTTCAAGGCGGGCGATCTTGTCGGCTTCAACTGGTCAGGCTTCGTGGTGGGCGGCGCCCTCCCGAAGGTGGAGCTGGTGTTCCGGCCGACGTCGAAGCAGGCGCTGCAGGGCGTGGGCGTCACCAGGAACAACGTGCTGGTGAACATCTCTGACAATGTCGTCGTGAAGGTGATGGCGTACGCGAAGGACGGTGCGAACTGGACATCGCAGGAAGTGAAGCTGCCGCCGAACGGTTCGGCGGGCGTGATCTACGCTGACAGTGAAGAACCGACGGCGTTCCTCGGTTACGAGGGCTATCTCTCGCCGGATACACTGTACACTTACGACTCGGCGTCGGGCGCGGTTGCGGCGATCAAGCAGCTGCCGGCGTGGTTCGACGCGGCCGGGTACAAGGTCGATCAGTACGAGGCGACATCGAAGGACGGGACGAAGGTGCCGTACTTCGTCGTGCACAAGACCGACATCAAGCTCGATGGCTCGAACCCGGCGCTGGTCTATGGCTATGGCGGATTCCAGGTGAGCCAGACGCCGGGTTATTCGGGCACGGTGGGCCAGCTGTGGCTGGAGCAGGGCGGCGTCTATGTGATGGCGAACATCCGCGGCGGCGGCGAGTTCGGGCCGTCATGGCACCAGGCGGGTCTCAAGACGAAGCGGCAGGTCGTATATGACGACTTCATCGCGGTGGCCGAGGATCTGGTGAAACGCAAGATTTCCTCGCCGAAGAAGCTCGGCGCCATGGGCGGCTCGAATGGCGGGCTGCTGATGGGCGTGATGTACACGCAGCGTCCGGACCTGTTCAACGCGATCGTCTGCCAGGTGCCGCTGCTCGACATGCTGCGTTATCACATGCTGCTCGCGGGCGCGTCGTGGATGGCGGAGTATGGCGATCCGGACGTGGCCGAGGAGCGCGCCTTCCTCGAGAAGCTGTCGCCCTATCACAATGTGGATCCGGCGAAGACGTATCCGGAGATCTACTTCGAGACGTCGACCAAGGATGACCGGGTGCATCCGGGCCATGCGCGCAAGATGGCGAAGTTGCTGGACGAGATGGGCAAGCCGTTCCTCTACTATGAGAACATCGACGGCGGGCATTCTGCTGCGGCCAACCAGCGCGAGGCGGCAAAACGCTCGGCGCTGGAGTTCACCTATCTCGCGCGCAAGCTGATGGACGGGAAATAGGCCCCGTTTCCAAGGCGCAGGTATTTCCCTCCCCCGCGGCGCGTTCGCGTGATAGCGCTTCGCGGCCGCACGAAACCATTCATTGCGCGACGATGCGCGCCGGCTGGCGACAGGCCGCCGGGCGCCGATCACGGGAGAGAGACATGAAGCTGCCCAACGACCACCAGACGATCGAAGCCGAGAGCTTTGCCGTCGAGAAGGGCGCGCAGAAGGGCCAGGTGGCGCTGCGCCCGGCCAAGGGCCAGAAGTTTCCGACCACGCTCCTGCTGGAAGGCAACAAGGCGCTGCTGCAGGATTATCCGGTTGGTACGCGATTCAAGCTGCAGGTCAGCCTCGCCCAGCGTCCTGGCGGCGAGGACTATCTCTTCACCTCGTGGCAGTGGGATGCGCGCGTGCTCTCGCAGCCGGGCGACGAGATCTGATCCTGAACGACCCAGGGGGCGTCTAAGGCGTTCCCGCCTGAAGCCGCTGATACGCATCGACCAGCGTGGCGTAGGGCGGAAGCGGCACATTCTCGAGATTGCCGGTCGAAGGGTTCACGATCGGCATGCGGATCTCGAAATGGAGATGGCGGGTGGTCGCCACGGTGACCGTGCCGTCGGCGGCGCCCTGCTGGATGTTGCCGATATTGCCGAGCACCGCGCC
>CAIKXW010000317.1 GCA_903831485.1 uncultured Alphaproteobacteria bacterium
CACCAGGATCGCCGCGCCGTCCTTCGTCCACTGAGCGTTCCAGATATAGTGACCGATGACATTGTTGGAGAAGGGCAGGCCCTCGCGCACGTCCATGCGGCGCGTCTGGCCTGTTGCGAAATCGAAGACCATCAGGTCCGCTACTGGATTGTTCGCGCCGGCATGCGGATAGGCCTGCGTCAGAACGGTGGACAGCGTCCGGGTCTGGTCGAGCTGGAGGAAATAGTCGTCCACCTTGCCCTCGTCATAGCGCATCCAGGCGAGCCTGGCGCCGTCGGGCGACCACCACACCGGCTGCGAGACGCTGAACTCCTCGAGATAGACATAGCTGCCGACGCCATGGCGGATGCGCTGCTTCGCGCCGCCATCGAAACTGATCTGCCGCTCGGCTCCGCCATCGCCCGGCGCGTACCAGATGTTGTAGTCGCGCGAGAACGCGCGCGACTTTCCATCCGGCGCAACCACGTCCGCCTCGCGCCCACGCCCGCGCGCCAGCACAAGCCCGCCCGGTGCGGCCGCCGCCGGCTGCGCGGCAGGTCCCGCCAGCGCCGGCTCGCCCGGCGCATCCTCCACGCGTCCAGCCTTGAGGGTCGCCACATCGAAGCGCCAGCGCACGCCCTCGAGTGTGTAGTCGAACGACGCGGAGTCCGCCGCCCATGTCGGGGCGATCGCACCCGACCTCACCGACCCGGCGATCTTCGGCGAAATCTCCGCCCACTGATCGTAACCGGGCATGGACTTGATGCGGGATTGCGCCGCCGCGGGCATGGCCATGGCGAGCGCGAACACGGCGAGCGTCAGTGCGCGTTTGATCCTGTGGGCCATCATGCTTCTCCGCCTCGCCCGATCCTAGGTCGGTGAGCCCATCCGCCACAAGCCAGCCGCGCGACCCATCGCCCGCTTGAGCAGAATCGTCACCCGGCCTATCCCCGACGGATGGAATCCGGCCCCACCCCAGATACATCGCGGCCAGGCGAATCGCGGCCGGACCGGCGGGGCGCTTTCCTCCTGCTGTTCTTCTGCCTTCTCGCCGTCGGCGCCGGCAACACGATGCTCACCTCCGCCGTGCTGCCGCCCCTGACGCGCGAGCTTGGCCTGCCGGACTGGACGGCCGGGGCGATCTTCTCGCTTTCCGCCGCCGTCTGGGTGGTGACCGCGCCCTATTGGGGGGCCAAGTCCAACACCTGGGGCAGGCGCCGCGTCGCCGCCATCGGCATGATCGGCTTTGCCGCCTCGATGTTCTTCTTCGCGCTGGTGTCCTTCCTCGCGCTGATGGGCTGGATCGACGACTGGGTGATGATCTTTGTCCTGCTGCTGGTCGCCCGCACGCTGTTCGGCGTGTTCGGCTCGGCCACCAACCCGGCCGCCCAGGCCTATGTCGCTGACCGCACCAGCCGCGACGAACGCATGAACGAGCTGTCGACGCTGACCTCCGGCTTCACGCTTGGCCAGATGGCGGGCCCCGCCGCCGCCGCCGTGCTGATCACGGCGGGCGCCATGCTCTCGCCGGCTGTCGGCCTGCTGGCGCCCCTCGTGGTGGTCACCATCATCGCGGCAGTCATCGGAGCGATCGTGCTGTTCCGCCTGCCGGAAACGCGCGCGCCGGTTTCCGAAGGCGGCATCGCGAAGACCGGGACGAAAGGCCTCTGGCGCCACTCCGCGATCTTTCCGTTCCTGCTCTATGCAGTCGGGCTGTCCCTGATCACCGGCGTGCTGAGCCAGACATTTCCGTACGCCATCATGGACCGGATGAACACGACGGGCGCCGCCTCCGCCCAGTTCACCGGCCCGGCCATGACGATGGGCGCGATGGCGACGCTGATTGCGCAACTCGTGCTGATCCCGCGCATGCGCCTCTCGGTCCGCGCCCTGCTGGTCTATGGCGCGCTGATGCTGGCGATGGCGTCGCTCTTCATGGTGTGGGCGCAGGACTTCGCGCTGTTCGCCTTCGCGCAGATCATGTTCGGTCTGGGGCAGGGCTTCTCGCGGCCTGGCTTCTCTGTCGGCGTCTCGCTCGCCGCCACGCCCGAGCAGCAGGGCGATGTCGCGGGTCTCATCACCGCGGCCAACGGCATGGGCTTCGTCATCTCGCCGCTGTTCGGTCTGTGGATGTACGAGAACGTCTCGCGCGAAAGTCCATTCATCTTCTGCGCCGTTCTGGTTGTCGTGATGGCTATCTACGCCTTCTTCACCGCCAGGGCAGGCGATGGCGTGGGGCCGCGTACGATCGAGGAGGCGGTCGCCAAGGACAAGCCGCCGTCGTGAGCGCAAACTGAACCCGCGCCGGCGGGACTGACGCGGTCCAGAGACGTCAGTTCAGCAAAGATCGCTCAGTTCGGCGGCGCGAGCGGCGCGGTTTGCGGAGCAGGGGCAGGCGCCGGCTCGGGAATGTTGCGCGTCGCATCGCGCGCGCTGTCGCCGATATCATCAGCCGCATCGCCGATTGCGTCGGCCGCGCGCTCAACCGCGGAATCCGACGCCGGCCTCCTGGTCTCGCCGCTGTAGAACATCCAAGCCATGACGCCCACGGCGACGATCAGCGCGCCAACGGCGAAATAGAGAAAGCCATTGCCCTTGCGGGTTCCGGCTGGCGTTACGATTGTCGTGCGTTCTTCGAGCGCCATGTTGAACTCCCATGCGGTGCAGGGGGTCAACGTACGCGCATGTCGCAAGTTCCGGTTGTATGCAGCTCAGCCCGGGATGGCCGCAGCCGCAATCTGTACCTGCTCCAGCATCTGCAGCGTCGGAAACCCGTCCGCCACGAGGCCCTTCGATGTCTGGAATTTCTGCAGCGCCGCGCGCGTCCCGCGTCCGATGATGCCGTCAACGTTGCCCGCGCTGAAGCCGAGCTTGTTGAGCCCCGCCTGCAGGTCGCGCGCCTGTTGCTGCGTCAGCATCTGGATCTCGGTCGGCCATGGCCGTGTCATCTCGGGCCGGCCTGCAAGGCGATCAGCAAGCAGCCCGATGGCGAGCGCGTAGCTGTCTGCATTGTTGTAGCGCTTGATGACGAAGAAATTGTCGAACAGCAGGAAGGCGGGGCCATAGGATCCCGCCGGCAGGAACAGCTCCGCCGACAGCGCGTCCGCTGACCCGAACGAGCCATAAATAACCGGTGTGATCCCCATCGCCTTCCACGCCGCCACCGTCAGCTTGCGCCCGTCGCCATTGGCGTACTGGAAGCCTTCCGGGATAATCGCCTCCACCGCCCACGGCTGATCCTTCTTCCAGCCATAGCCTGTCAGGTAGTTGGCGGCCGACGCCAGCGCGTCGCCGGCATTCCCCCAGAGATCCTTCTTCCCGTCGCGATCGAAGTCGCGGCCATAGGCGATGATGCTCGACGGCATGAACTGCGTCTGGCCAAGCGCGCCCGCGAAGGACGCCTTGCGGAACTGGTCGCGCGTCGCCGATCCATCCTCGATCAGGCGCATGATCGCCATCAGCTCGGTCTCGTTGAAGTCCTTCCGGCGCCCCACAGCCGCCTGGCTCGCCAGCACGCGCGGCGCATCGTCAGTTCCGATGAAGCCGCCATACGACGTCTCCATGCCCCACACCGC
>CAIKXW010000318.1 GCA_903831485.1 uncultured Alphaproteobacteria bacterium
CCCGCATCCTCAAACCCGGCGCGCCGCTGCGCTTCGCCACCGACTGGTCCGACTACGCCAGCCGCGCCCTCGCCGACATCATCGCCGACGGCCGCTTCACCTGGACCGCAGATCGCGCCGACGACTGGCGCAAGCCCCCCGCCGACCATGTCACCACGCGCTACCAGGAAAAACGCCTCGGCGACTGCGCGCCGGTCTTCCTGGATTTCATCCGCCGCTAGTTTTGCGCAGCCTGCTTCAGCGCGGCGCGTATGCGGCAGCAAGATCATCCGCTCGCGCGTTCAATGCCGTGGCGATTTCGGTGATGCGGGTCTGCATGGCCCTTGCCCCCTTCTGGCGCCCGTTACACGTGCGTCTCATTTTAACTACACAACAATGTGCAATGAAAAATATGCTTGCCAATATCACTGCACAAAAGTGTATCATTAAATTGCATGGCACGCTCATACACACTTGGTCGCCGTGCGGAGAAGCAGGCGGAAACCCGCCAGCGCATCGTCGAGGCGGCCGTCGACCTGCACGGGTCAGTCGGCCCCGCGCATACGACGGTCAGCATGATCGCCGAACGCGCCGGCGTTCAGCGTCACACGCTCTACGCCCACTTCCCGGACGAACGGTCGCTCCTGCTGGCATGCTCCGGCCATTCGCTCGAGCGTGATCCGCCCCCGGATGCTGTGGCCTGGCGCGAGATCAGGGAACGCGACAAGCGCCTGCGTACAGGCCTCCGCGCCATCTACGACTGGTACGCCCGCAACGACAGCCTCTTCGGCTGCTTGCTGCGTGACGCGGAGCATCACGACGGAACGCGCCGGATCGCAGAGATGCGCTTTGGCCCGCTGATGGCGGCTTATCGCGAGACGCTGGGGGCAGGGCTCAATGCGCGCCAGCGCGCCATGCTCGGTCTCGCGCTCAGCTTCTTCACCTGGCGCTCGCTCACACGCGATGGCGGCCTGATCCAGGCCGCAGCTGTCGCCGCCATGGCCAACGCGATCGATGCGGCCTAGCGCAGCGGCTTCCCGTCCGCCGGCTTCTCGAACACCGCCACAAACCGGTCCGACCGCCCACGCACGGTCGGCTGGAATACGTTGAACTTGCGGTTGTCGAACTCGCTCTCGATCAGCACCACTTCCTTCAGCGCAAATCCCGCGCGCAGGAACTGCCCCGTCACATCGCCATGGCTGATGCGGTGCAGTCCCACCTGCCGCCCGAGGTCCATCTCCGGCATCGCGTCGTGATCCTCGACGACGACGCGCCCGCCCGGCTCAAGCATTGCGAAGAACCTGCTGGCCATCTCGTGATAGTCGCCGCCTTCGAGGATCACGTCGTGCCACACCTGCCCGAGCGCGATCACGTCATAGCTGTCCGCCGGCGCATCGAGATCCCGCCAGCTCGTTGTCAGCCAGCCAATATTCTTCCGGGTGATCACCGTCTTCTGCCGCTCCACCTCCATCGAGGGAAACTGCGCGATCCATCCAGGCGTGTTGTGGATGTCGACACGCCCTGTCTCGCCCACCAGGCTGGAGAAGAGCAGGGCGAGATAGCCGCCGCCCGACCCCACATCGAGAACGCGCTCGCCCGGCTGCGCTGCGGCCGCCCGCAGGATCAGCTCCACCATCCGCCGGTCATCGCGCAGCCGCGAATCCATCGTGCGCGACATGTCGCCCAGCGCCTTGCGGATCGCGACGTCGGCTTTCGCCTCCTTGCGCAGCGCTGCAAAATCGCTGCGCGGTTCCGGCGTCTCCTGTGCAGTTGCAGGCGTGGCCAGCATCGCCGCGGCCATGACCGCCATCCGCACAATCGTCCCGCCTGTTGCGCGCATTCCGAGACTCCCGAGACTCCAATGTCATTGCAGGGCACCGTATAGCGGAATTCGCCAGGCGCGAGCCGCTTTGGACGCCCGCTGGCGTAGAAACTGCATCGGCCCCTCCGCGCCCCAACGAGGCATGGCTGCAGCAGGCGAGCGCGATTCACCATGACCCGCCAGCCCACCACATTCGTCACCGTCGTGTTCGAAGGCGACGAACTCATGCTGCGCCTCCAGGCCCGCTCCATCGCGCGCCATGCATGGGCGCTCACCGACACCCGGATCATCGTCATCGAGAATTTCAGGTCGCCGCGTAGCCCCGCCTGGCGCAAGCGCCAGCGCGCACTCTATGGCGCGTTCGCCCCCAATGTCCGCTTTGTTGCGGCCGATGATCTCACTGGAA
>CAIKXW010000319.1 GCA_903831485.1 uncultured Alphaproteobacteria bacterium
AGCGTTCCTTGATGTGAATGCCGAACGTCGCATGGGGCAGGTCTTCGTGTGCCAATCACGAAGACGGAGTTTGAAAATCATCCCGAGCGTTGTTCGAACGCCTTGCACGAGGCTCACGAAAACGCACAGCGCCGCCTCCAGCAAAAGCTGGATGAGCGATGGGTTGCCTCGGCCGTGTGTGCGGTTTCGTGCTCGTGTCGTGCCGACCATTACAAGTCAGCAAATACCCCGGCCGATTTGGCGCCACTGTTTCCCCCAAGTGTTTCGGGGAAGTCACTGAAATCGCGGGCGAAGTTTTTTGAGTTTCCCCCAAACCCGAACAACGGCTTTCCCTCAAACCCGGCGCCATTCCGGCGACGTGCTTGACGCTCGGCGCTTGCCTGAGCGATACCGCGCGTCTTCTCCGATCCAGGGGATTGATGGATGCCATTCGAGATTGTCTCTGCCTCGTGAGCCGTAGCTGATCCCCTCGGGATCAATGGCTGCCGCTCGCGCTGAACGACCCGCCTGCCTCACGGCCGCGGGCGCATCCCACGTTCAGACAAGGCTCAATTCCCTTGAACATCTCGAAACACGAGCAGCGCACGCTGCACGCGCTCGCGCAGGGCGGGCGAATTCTGCAAATCAAGGACGAACGCGGCGACATCATCGCCGTGGACTGCATCACGCGCGATGGATGGCGGCTGGCGGACTGCACGCTTGGCGTCTTTCGCAAGTTGCGGAAGCGGCGGCTCATCCGCAGCGAGGGTGGCGGGCCCTATCGGGTGACGCGCGAGGGGCTGGCGGCTGTGCGGGCGCAGGTCGACAACCGATAGGTAGGCATGAGGCCATCAAATCTGGAGAATGGGCGCCTTGCGATGCGTCGCTGGTGCGCCTGTCCTCTTGATTCAGCGTGCGCGCGTCGCATTTCGACTTGGCGCGCCGCGCCGTCATCGGCATGAAGGGCGACTGGACAATCGACACGTGAGTAGAATGACGGACATGAGAACTGAGGCCCCGCCGCGCAGGCGCTACAAGCCTGGCGATTTCGAGCTTAAAGTGAAGCGCGCAAGCGCGGGGCTGGGATTGTTCGCTGCCTCGCCCATTCCGAAGGGCGCCTGCGTGATCGAGTACACGGGCACGCCGATCACGCGCGAGCAGATGTACACGAGCAATTCGCGTTACCTGTTCGAGATCAGCTCGCGCAAGACGATCGACGGCAGCCCCCGATGGAATACGGCGCGCTACATCAACCATTCCTGCCGGCCCAATTGCGAGATCGAGATCTACAAGCGTCGTGTCTGGATCTTCGCGCGGCGCAACATCAAGCCCGGCGAGGAACTGGGGTATGACTATGGCGAGGCCTACGTCGAGGCGTACCTGTCGGGCAAGTGCCTGTGCTCGGCGTGTGCGCCGAAGGCGGCTTAGGGTTCGCTGTTTCCCGAGTCCCTGTCCAGCCCGTCGAACCACGAGGGTTCTGGCTTTCCGACCGATTGCAGCGCGAACCTAGATCCCGCCGCCGGAGATCGAGAATTTGCGGCGCGTGCCGAGGAGCTTCTGCGCTTCGCCAATTGCTTGCGCGGCGGACTCGGCGAGCTTGAGGCGGGGTTCGGAGCGGAGGGCTTCGAGGGCTTCGGTGAGGTGGGCGATGCCTTCGCGCAGCATCACGGGGTCGAAGCGCTTTTCGGCCTTGAGGCGGAGCGCGCGGCCGAGCGTGATGTTGGCGGCGATCCAGCGGTCGGGCGCGGCGGAGCGGTTGATCTCGGATAGCGTTGCGCGTGCGATTTCGACCGAGCGGTCGATCCACGCGTCATTGCCGGAGAAGGCGAGCTGAAGGGCGCCGGCGGAACTGTCGTCCACCATTTCTGCAAGGAGCGCCTGATCGGCGCGCGGGCGCTGGTGGAGGATGGAGAGTACGGATTCGACGACGGGCTGCAGGCGCTCGGGCCGGAAGTCCTGCGGGCGGCCGAGGGCGGGGCGATACTGCTTCGCGGCCGCGTAGGCCGTGGCGCGGGCCAGCCCCTCGTTCCACGACGGCTTTTCCTTCGGCATGGCAAGCGTGATTGGCTGGCGCGGCGGATCGAACGTGTTGGAAGGGCGCGCGAGAATTCGGGAAACGCCTTTCGATCCCTTGGGCTCTTCGGCCCAGAGGATGAGATCGGCCTCGGTGCGCTTCATCAGCAGGTGGGCCTTCTCGTCGCCCTCGATATTGCCGGGCCAGACGATGATGCGGAACGGGCCGCCGAACATATAGTCCTTGAGGTAGGACTCCACCGAGCGGCGCAGGAAGGCGGAGATCGCGCTGCGGCGCCCGCCGCCGCCACGCACGACGATGATGCGCGCGCCGACTTCGTCGTCGCGGCGGATTTTTGCGGCAAGGCTGCTGCGGCGCATCGCGAAGAGCGCGCGGATGGTCCAGACGACCAGGACAATGACCGCGATAACGCCGACGCCGGCCGCGAGGATCACGCCCACGCCGGCTAGCACTGGCGAGCCCGCCAAGGACTGTTCAAGCCCCGTCCAGGCGTCGGACAGCGATTTCAGAATGCTCGTGAGAAAGTCCATCGACCGGTCCTGCCGCGTCCACCGAGCGGCTCTGCAGCATCAATATCTACGGGTGTCGCAATTGCCGCGCAACGGCTGCTGGCGCCACACCTGAGGAGAGAATGCACTTACAGGCCTGTCATGCGGCGGCCTGATGGCGACGAAAGGCATGGTTAATGGCGACCCCGGCAGGATTCGAACCTGCGACCTCCGGTTTAGGAAACCGATGCTCTATCCTGCTGAGCTACGGAGTCGGCGGGGGCTTTATGCCTGCAAACATAGCGGTTCGCCAGCGTG
>CAIKXW010000320.1 GCA_903831485.1 uncultured Alphaproteobacteria bacterium
ATTGGTACGGCTGTTCTGAGAGACTTCCTGTTGCAGCCGCTGGCCTTCCATGCCGGCCACCTGTTCGGGATTCAGGAAGAGGGGGAGGGACGCGTTGTTGCGCTCCAGCGTGGTGATGCTCGAATTGGTCCACATGCCCTGGAGGTCGGGGCGGCCATCAGGCGTGCGTGGAGGCTGGTAGGCCTGTGCGAGTACGGCGGGCGCAAGCGCCGCAAACGCCGCCGCACAGAGAAGATTCCGAAAGACCGTCGCGCGCATTATCTGTCTCCACCAATGATCACAAGCTATGCGCCGCGCGGCAGTGTGGAAAGCGCCGACTTCGCGCGCCGCGCTATTAGCCCATCCGTGCAGCAAGTCGCGCCTCAACTTCGGGCGGCGTGTGGAATCCTGATCGACCTTCAGGCAAATGCGCGCAGGAATTGCGCATATGGTCGTGGGAGGCGCCGGACGCGCCGTTGTCGTGGCGGCACATTGAGCAATCACGCTCAAGCGATCATCACGCAACATGCTTAATCGCAACCAGGGGCGACGTTTGCGTCATGCGCGATGGTCGCATGATTCAAAGCTGTCATAATGCTTCAACGCGATAGGAAAAATTCGCATCGGGCGGCTGCGTTCGCAGCTTCGCCCTGAAGCCCGTTGTGCCCGCAGAATCGCGGCGCCCGACATTCCGACAGGGACATGATTTTGCGCCCGTCCTGTCGGGTTCGGCTTTCACCGTGCAGTTCGGAATGCGCTGATTGCCTCAACAAGAAACGGCCCTCCACCCAAAAAAGTCCGGGACGGAAACAGAGGAGAATTCGGAACACACGGGGACCAACAGGATGAAGACCAAGCTTCTCTATTCAGGCATTATCGGCGCAGTCGTGGGGGCGGCGCTGATGGGGGGTGGCGCCGCCTGGGCGCAGAGCGCGCCAGATACTGGCGCCGAAGAACAACCGACAGACAAGAACGACATTGTCATCGTGACCGGGACGCGCACGGCCGGCCGCAGCATGGCCGACTCCCCCGTGCCGGTGGATGTGCTGACCGAGGAGGCGATCGAGGATATCTCCTTCACAGACACCCAGGACGTGCTGAGAACCCTGGTCCCGTCATTCACGACCGCCCGCCAGCCGATCTCGGACGGCGCAACCTTCATTCGTCCCGCTTCGCTCCGCGGCCTGTCGTCCGACAAGACGCTGGTCCTGGTGAACTCCAAGCGCCGCCATCGCGCCGCGCTGGTGAACACCGGCGGTTCAGGCACGCAGGGGCCTGACGTCTCCACCATCCCGGCATCCGCCCTCAAGACCATCGAGGTCCTGCGCGACGGCGCCGCCGCGCAGTACGGCTCCGACGCAATCGCGGGCGTCATCAACTTCATCCTGAAGGACGCTCCAGAAGGTGGGGAGATCACCTTCCAGACTGGCTCATACTACGAGAACGACGGCGAGGATCTGATGATCGCCGGCAATCTCGGCCTTGCCATCGGCGACGCCGGCTTCATCAACATCAGCGTCGAGGGCACCAGCGCGCAGCCGACCCATCGCGGACAGGAATGGCGTACGCAAGCAGCTGATCCCGGCAATTTCGGCGGCCAGAGCTCGTTCGATGTACCCACCTTCCTCGCGGCGAACCCGCAATATGCGTACCTGTTCGGCTCGGGCGAGGACTTCGACTCATCCAACGTCCAGATCTGGGGTCAGCCGGAGACCGAGGCGTTCCGCAGCTTCATCAACGCTGGCTACACGCTCTCGGACACGATGGAACTTTACGCCTTCGCGAACTACTCGAACTCGACTGCGGACGGCGACTTCAACTATCGCTCGCCGATTGCCGGCGTCCACCAGAACCGTATCCGCCTGCAGAATGGCTCGATCTTCCAGTTCGTGAACAACTACCCTGCGGGCCGTACGCCCCGCTTCGGCGGCAATGTCGTCGACTACTCGCTGACCGGCGGTATCCGCGGCCGGTTCACAGATGATCTCAGCTACGACTTCTCGGGCAGGTACGGCAAGAACACGATCTATTACTCGCTGTGGAACACGATCAACCCGTCGCTGGGCAACGTCTCACCGACCACCTTCCACCCCGGCGACCTGGTGTCCGACGAGTTGGGCGTCAATGCCGATTTCAACTATACCGTGCCCAAGGACATGTTCGCCGTGCCGCTCGATATCGGCTTCGGCGTCGAGTATCGCGACGAAGGCTACGAGATCGTGGCGGGCGATGAAGCGTCCTACATTGCGGGTCCTTACGGCCTCCAGGACCCCTGGAACTTCTGCTCCAACGAAACAGCTGTCGGCGCCAGGACCCCGACCGCTGCGGGTCTCGCGGTCATTGCGACGGGCTCGACGCTCAACTGCGCCCTGGCCAGTGACCCGGTCTACACCCAGAACGCGGTCGGTTCGGACGGCTTCCCCGGTTATCCGCCGGCCTTCTCCGAAGCGTCCAGCCGCGACAGCTACGCCGGCTATGTCGATTTTGCGTCCGACATCACGGACTACCTGTTCGTCGATTTCGCGATGCGCTTCGAGAACTATTCAGACTTCGGCGAAACGTTCGACTACAAGCTGGCCGGCCGCTGGAAGGTGCTCGAGGATCTCAACATTCGCGGCTCGATCGGCACAGGCTTCCGTGCGCCGACGCCCGGACAGCTGGGTACAACCAACGTCTCCACCGTCTTCGGCGGCGGCGGCGAGCCGATCGCGCAGGGACTCTTCCCGGCGACGAACCCGGTCTCCGCCTTCCTTGGCGCACGCGAACTTCAGCCCGAGAAATCAGACAACTACTCGCTGGGCGCGACGGGCTCATTCGCCGGCTTCGACATCACGGTCGACCTCTACAGGATCGATATTGCCGACCAGTTCTATGCGGTCAGCCCGATCACCGTGACGCCCGCCATTCGCACAGCCCTTCTTGCTGCGAACGTTCCGGGCGCCGCAACGATCGGACAGGTGTCGTTCTTCCAGAACGCCTTCGATTCCGAAACCTTCGGCGTCGACGTCGTCGTCAGCTACGACGCTGACTGGGGCGACATGGGCATGACGAACTTCACGGCCAGCGCGAACTACAACGACTACCAGATCGCCAGCGTGAACATCGCCAACGCCAACGGAACGCCGCTGTTCGACGCCGAGTCGATCTACGACTTCGAGCACGGGCAGGCGAAGACCCGCGGTATCTTTACCGCGACCCACATGATCGGCCCCTGGACCTTCATGGGCCGCGCCAACTACTACGGTCCGTACAACGTCTCGAACTGTGTTCCCAACAACTGCACGCCCGCCAACCTGGCGGCCGGTAACACACGGTTTGAAGTCCAGGAACTCCAGTCCGAAGTCCTGTTCGACCTCGAAGCCCAATACGCGTTCAGCGACGATCTCACGGTCGCCGTCGGCGCGCGGAACGTGTTCGAAGAATATCCGGACGAGGGCGAGTTCCGCCTGCGCGAGACCTCGAACGGCCGGATTTACCGGTCCGACTCGATCGTCGACTGGCAGGGCGGCTTCTACTACGGCAAGATCAAGTATTCCTTCTAACCAGACGGCCCCACGCGGGAGGCGCGCATTCCTCCCGCGTGGGCGCCAGACGGGCGCTGGCGCTGCAATAGGCGGCGCCATGCGTGTTTCGTGCAGAGACGGGCCACGACTGCCTTGCCCGCGCTAAGGGCAGGCGCGAAGTCGCAAGCGTTCCAGCCGGAAAAACGATTCCAGTCCGGCGGAATGATCTGTTCCGAAGCGCCGGCTCCGGAAGCAATCCAGTGGCGTTGAGATACATGGCCGATTTTGCCTCGCAGCAGGACTGGTTGGGACAGATGTTCCAGCAGTATGGCCTGCTCGTCCTGTCCATGCTGGCGGCAGGGCTGTTTGCCGGATTCGTCGCGGGCATGTTCGGCATTGGCGGCGGTTTTGTCGTCGTGCCCGCGCTCGCCGCCGTGCTGACGGTGCTGCCGCATCAGGGCGGCGACGAGCACATCATGCATGTGGCGATCGGCACATCGCTCGCCACGATTTTCTTTACGTCGCTTAGATCCGTGCAGGCACATGCCAAGCGGGGCGCTGTCGACTGGAACATCCTCAAAGGCTGGCTGCCCTGGGTGGTGGCGGGCGTCATAGGCGGCGTGGCGCTGACCAGCTTCATGGATGACAACCAGCTGAAGATCGTCTTCGGGATTTTCCTGATCCCGCTCGGTCTGCAGTTCGTCTTCCAGATTCTCGGCCGCAAGACGAAGTCGGAGGAGAACATGCCGAAAGGCCCTGCGCGTGCAGCGCTCGGCTCGGGCCTCGGCGCGTTTTCATCTCTGCTCGGCATCGGCGGTGGAACCCCCGCCGTGCTGATCATGACGATGAGCGGCGTGAACATGCACCGCGCCGTGGCGACCGCCGCCGGCTTCGGCACGATCATCGCCGTGCCTGGCGCTATCGGCAGCATGATCGCCGGCATCGGCGCGCCAGGCCTGCCAACAGGCTCAGTCGGCTTCGTCAACCTGATCGCGCTCGCCGCCATCGTGGCGATGAGCATCTGGACAGCGCCGCTCGGCGCGGCGGCAGCGCACAAGCTCGATCCCGTAAAGCTCAAGCGCGTATTCGGCGTCTACCTGCTGCTGACGTCGGCGTTCATGCTGAAGGACCTGGTGCCGGGGTTGGCTTGACGCGTTGAGACGTCGCTGAGCCCGTCCCCGCTACTTGCCCAGGCTCGCCTTGTGGTCCTCGGCCGCCTTCAGCAGGCGAATGACATTGCCGCTCCACATCTTCTGGAGGTCGGCTTCGGTATAGCCTTCCTTCAGCAGGCGCTCGGTAATCTTGGGCAGGGCAGTGATGTCGCGGAAGCCGTCGAGGCCCCCGCCGCCATCCCAGTCGGCGCCGAAGCCGACATGGTCCACGCCCACGAGTTTGATCGTGTAGAGCACCTGCTGCATGTAGTCCTCGAACGTGGCGCGGTTCTCGGGGAACTGGCGGTCGAGGGCGTTGAGTTCGTCGAGATACTGTTCGTAACGCGCACTCTCCAGCTGGTTCGGGTTGCCCCATTTGGTGCGCAGCGCCGCCATCGCATCGGTGCGCTCCTTGGTCTGCGGCAGCGGCTTGATGAATGAGCCGAGCGCATTCATGTGAATGACGCCGCCCTTGGCCGCCATCTTCTTCAGCAGCGCATCGGGGGCATTGCGCGGATGCTCGTTGAGATGGTCCGCGCCGTGGTGCGAGAGGATGATCGGCGTCGCCGACAGGTCGATCATCTGGTCGATTGCGGCGTCCGAGGAATGGCTGCCGTCGAGCACGATGCCGAGTTCGTTGGCGCGTTTGACGTAGTCCCGGCCCATCGGCGACAGGCCGCCCCAATTCACGGGAGGGTTAGGTCCGGGGTTTGTCGAGTCGGCCAGCTGGTTGCTGCCATTGTGCACAGGCCCCGCCATGCGCACGCCGAGCTTGTAGAAGGTGTCGAGCAGGGAGATGTCTTCGCCCACCTCATAGGAATTCTCGATCGAAATGTAGACGATCTTCTTGCCGCTGGCGTTGATGCGGGCCGCGTCTGCCGACGTCAGCGCGAGTTCGAATTTGTCTGGATTTGCGGCGACCATCTTGTGGATCGACATCGCGCGGATCAGCGCCGCATCCCGGACATCGCGATAGCCTTCCGGCGTCAGCGGGCCCTGGCCCATATAGATGACCCAGAAACCGCCATCTAGACCGCCCTCAACCATGCGCGGGTAATCGACCTGCGTTCCATCCCGCTCGACGTCGTGGCGCTCCATGATGTCGTAGCCGCGCACCGTGTCGAAGAAGGCTGGCGTGTCGAGGTGCGTGTCCAGCGCCATCAGGCGGTTGTGGATCGCCCAGGCTTCTGCGCTGACGCCCGCAGGGGCGGGGGTCATGGTCGAGCAGCCGGCCAGCGCGGTCGCGCCGATGAGGGCCAGTTTCAGCCGGGAGAAGTGCGCCATCGATGTCTCTTGGGTTCAGGAGGGTAGTGTCCGGGCCACCATGCATGCCCGCCCGCCAGCCTCAAGGGCGGGAGGGGCGCAGTCTGGTCGGATGCTCAAAAGCCGGTCGCGACTGTGTTTTCCTGCTCAATTGCAAATGAGAATGGGTTGCAATTAGGTGGCCGTTCGCGTAAGCCCCGGCTCAACAAAGCGCCGCTGGGGCGCCGACAGGGAATGGCGCCGAAAACGGCCGCCGGGATCCGGGATGGCCGAAGGCTCGGACAGCTCAACACGTCTGATCGGCGAGGCCGAGAGGCTGGCCGCCGAGAAGGCCGCAGCCAAGGCCCACAAGGCCAAGGTGCGCCGGCTGTTCTGGATGACCCAGGCCCGCGTATGGCACTGGATCACGGGCGCGGCGACGCTGGTCGGGATGCTCCTGTTCGCAATCACTGGCATCACGCTGAACCATGCGGGCCAGATCGAAAGCCAGCCGGTTGTGGTCGAACGGACGGCCGTCATGCCGCCGGAGATTCTCGTCCAACTCGGTCAGGCGCCGGCAGAAGGCGAGACGGCGATCCTGCCCGCGCCGGTGGCGGAATGGCTGACGAAGGAGATTGGCGCGCCGGTGTCGCGCCGGACCGGCGAGTGGTCCGAGAGCGAAGTCTATGTCGGCATGCCGAAGCCCGGCGGCGACGCCTGGCTGTCGATCGACCGCGAGACGGGCGATGTGATCTACGAGAACACCGATCGCGGCGCGATCTCGTGGTTGAACGATCTTCACAAAGGCAGGAACACGGGCCCGGTGTGGTTCTGGTTCCTCGACATCTTCTCGATCGCGGCCATCCTGTTCTGCATAACCGGACTGGTGCTGTTGTGGATGCATGCTCCGCGGCGGGCGCCGACCTGGTTCGTCGTCGGCGCTGGTCTGATCATTCCGGCGCTCATCGCCGTTTTCCTCGTTCACGTCTGAGGTCGAGTTTTGATGCGCACGATTCTGATGCTTGCGGCTCCGGTGGCGATGGCGGGCGTAGCGCATGCCGGCACACTTGAAATCTCAGTGGAGATTCCGAAGCTCAACGTCGCCGAGTATCACCGGCCCTACATCGCCATCTGGATCGAGGATGCGAGCGGCAAGGTCGCGGCCAACCTGTCGGTCTGGTACGATGTCGACCTCAAGGACCAGGAAGGCGAGAAGTGGCTGAAGGACATCCGCCAGTGGTGGCGAAGGTCGGGCCGCAATCTCGAACTTCCGATGGACGGCGTCTCCAGCCCGACCAAGCCTCCGGGCAAGAACAGCATGAAGTTCGACACCGCCAAGGGCCCTATCGCGATGCTTCCGCCGGGCGAGTACAAGATCATCGTCGAGGCCAGCCGCGAAGTCGGCGGCAAGGAGCTGGTCGAGATTCCGTTCAAATGGGCGCCCGGCGGCGAGGCGCAAGGCGCGGCCCAGGGCAGGGAAGAGCTCGGCGCGGTCACACTCAAGCTGACCAAGTAAGTCAGCCCATTTCGATCGTCCGGAGAGACCAGATGACCTTCGCCAAACGCCTTGTGATCGCAGCTGCTGCGGCATCGCTGATGGTCGGCGCAGCCCACGCGCACCGCGCCTGGATCCTGCCGTCGACCACGGTCGTCTCGGGCGACAAGGCGTGGGTCACGATCGATGGCGCGATCTCGAACAACCTCTTCTTCCCCGACCATCGCCCGATGCAGATCGAAGCAATCGCGATCACAGCGCCCGATGGCTCCACTGTGAAACCCTCGAACGCGACTGTCGGCCAGTACCGCACGACGTTCGATCTCGAGTTGAAGCAGAAGGGCACGTACCGCATCGCCCAGGCCAATTCGGGTGTCAGCGCATCGTGGAAGGAAGGCGCCGAGACCAGGCGCTGGCGCGGCACGATGCAGGACTACATCGCGCAGGGCATCGACAAGAAGCCGGGCGTCGAGCTGATAGCCACGAGCCGCCGCGTCGAGACGTTCGTGACCAACGGGGCGCCGACGCTGCTGAAGGCAAGCGGCAAGGGCCTCGAACTCGGCGGCGCGACGCATCCGAACGATCTCTATTCGGGCGAAGAGGCGACGTTCATCCTGACCGACAATGGCAAGCCGGCCGCGAACGTCGAGGTGTCGGTGATCCAGGGCGGCGATCGCTATCGCGACGAGCCGGGCGAGCTGAAGCTGAAAACCGGCGCGGATGGGTCGCTGAAGCTGAAGTTCGACAACGCCGGCATGTACTGGCTCGAGGCTGAATCCGCCGGCACGACGACGATGGAAGGCAAGACGCTGAAATCGCAGTCGACCTATGTGGCCGTGCTGGAAGTTCTGCCGGGGTAATGGGCCGCGATCCGCGCCTGCTGATTCCCAAAGGCCTGAAGCCCGCCGATGTGCGGGCGTCGCGGATCGATGCGCCGGTACGGCGTCTGTCGGGCGCGACGATGGGGACGGGATGGTCGCTGTCATTCGTGGCGCATGAGGCGGTCGAAACGGCTGCGGTGGTGGCGGCGCTTGAGGAGGCGTTCGCGCTGGTGATCCGGCAGATGAGCGGATGGGAGCGCGGCTCCGATCTTTCCCGGTTCAACGCGGCGGAGGCAGGGTGGCGCGATATTCCGCAGGAGTTTGCGTTCGTGCTGAAGCGCGCACTTGAGATCGCGACGATCACCTATGGCGCGTACGATCCGGCGCTTGGTCGCGATGTTGAGGCGGCGGGTTTTGGCGCGGGCTTGCTGTCGCCCGCGGCCAATGTGGGGTGGCGCGGCGTCGAACTCGACATGGTGGGGCTGCGTGTGAAGCAGCCGGGCAGGGTGGCGCTGGATCTGTCCTCGATCGCCAAGGGGTATGCGGTTGATCTCTGCGCTGATGCGCTGCGGCTGCTGAACGTGCCGAGCTTTCTCATGGAGATCGGCGGCGAGTTCGTGGGGCAGGGCGTGAAGCCCGATGCGCAACCCTGGTGGGTTCAGCTCGAGTTGTCCGATCTTCCCTACGCGCCGGGTGAGCCGGACGGGACGGATGTGGCGCTGGTGAATCTCGCCGTGGCGACGAGCGGGGATTTTGTGCGACGGCGCGAGGGAGTCTCGCACCTGCTCGATGGGCGGACCCGGCAATCACTGAATAGCGAAGTGTCGGGCGTCGCGGTGCTGCACGCCAGCGCGATGGAGGCCGATGCTTGGGCGACGGCCCTGTTCGCGCTGGGGCGCGATGCCGGGCTGGCGATGGCGGAGGCGCAGGGGCTGGCGGCGGTGTTTGCAGTACGGGGTGAGGGCGGCGCGCGAACGCTGCTGAGCAGCGCGGCGCAGGGGATGCTGGGATAGCATGGGCGAGCGCCGCCACTGGAATGGCGGTCAGCGCAGTTTCCACCTGGCCAGCGCCTCATAGTGCGGGCGCGCTGCATCGGCGATGCGCTGGAGGTGCGGTGCGAGCGTGATTGCAGTTTCGTCCGGCGGCGTGCCGAATCCTGTCGATCGTTCGACGGCGTCGTACCAGGCGGGCGCCCAGACGCCGTCGGTGGCGCGGGGGCCTGCGGGCCAGCTGAGCATTTGATACGTCCACGGAATGTCGAGCGCGGCGCAGAGTTTCGCGAGCGTGGCTGCGGGGTCACGCAACACATCGACGCCTTCGATGACAGGTGGGGCGTGGCCGAGGCGGCCGGACTCGCGGGCGAAGATTTCCGCCTGCTGCACGAAGCCGATGTCGGCGAGCGTCACATCCTCGCGTTTCTGCGTGTAGGAGGCGAGGACGCGGACAGGATCGCGGATGAGGAAAGCGTTGCGACATTGGCGCATCCAGTCGATGCCGAAGTCCGGCAGCATGTGATGCGTCATGTGTTTTTCGTAGACGATCGGCTGGCCTGAGGGCGGCGCCTGATCAAGCTGCTGTACCACATCGCGCCAGTCATTCGGCTGGCTCGCGAGCGTTTCGGCAAGCATCGGATGGACGAGGCCGGTCTTCGCGAGAAAGGCGGCGTAGAACGGCTCGTCGACGACATGGCAATCGCCGCGCGCGCCGAAGGAGCGCATCATCGCCGTGGAAATGTTGCGCGGACCCGACCACATCGCGATGCGGATAGGGTAGCTCAATCTTCTTCCCCGGTATCGCCAGCCAACTCAGACCAGAATGGGATGCGCCGAGTTTTCGCCCAGCTTTCAGAATCGAAGTTGGCTTCGCGCGTGGAATAGTCGTCGATATTTGCGCCGTAGCAAATGATGTCTGTCAGCTCGCCTTCCGAATATCCGCTCATCGCGCTTCGCCATCCTTCAGCGCCTCATACAGCTCGCGCAGGCGCTGCGTCACTGGCCCCGGCGTCCTCGCCGGCATCACATGCCCGTCCACGGCGCGCACGGGCGTGAGGCCGCCGAAGGTGCCGGTGACGAAGGCTTCTTCCGCGGCGTGGACGTCGCGGAGGGGGAAATAGTCGAGTTTTATCGGGATGGCGTTGGCGCCGCAGAGCTTGATGACATTGCCGCGGGTGACGCCGTTGAAGCAGAACTCGCCGGTGCTGGTCCGGACCTCGCCGTCCTTGACCCAGAAGAAGTTGGTGGCGTTGCAGCTCGAGACGAAGCCGCCGGGGTCGAGCATCAGCGCTTCGTCGCCGCTGCGCTGGATTACGTCGAGCAGGGCGCGGATGAGGGGCAGGCGCGAATGCGAGTTGAGGCGCATGTCGAACATGTTGGCGGGCGTGCAGCGTATCGTCGATGTGACGACGTTGAGGCCTGTCGTGACGATCCCGGGGCTGGGCCGCTTGTACTCGGCCACGATGACGATGGTGGCGCTGCCCAGCGCGTTGCGAGGATCCTGGTTGACGGCTTTCTTGACGCCACGCGTCGCCATCAGGCGAAGGTGCGCGCCATCGGTCATGCCGTTGGCGGCGCAGGTTGCGTGCAGGGCGGCTGTCATCTGCTCGCGCGTGAGGCCGAGATCGAGCATGATGTCCCCGGCGCCGCGATAGAGGCGGTCGAGGTGGGCGTCGAGAAAAAGCAGTGCGCCCTTGTGGAGTCGCAGGCCTTCCCAAACGCCATCGCCGAGGACGAAGCCGGCGTCGAAAACAGAGACTTTCGCCTCGTCTTTCGGGACGATCGCACCATTGAGCCAGACCTTGAGGTTGGCGTTGCGCGGGTCTGCGGCGAAGTCCTGGCTGCCGGGCATGAGCGCTAGTCGTCCGAGATCATCGCCATGGCGCCTTTGCGCTCGCTCGGCTTCAGCTTGATGAACAGGGCGCGGGCTTTCTTGATGTCGGCGGGCTTGCCGGTGTCGGAGGCGAGCTTCAGGGCGATAGCGGTGGGGTCGGCCGCGCCTTTGATGAAGACAAGGGCTTTGGCCATCTTGCCCATCGCCTCGCGGTCGATTGCGCCGTCGTCCATGGAAGTCTCCTGGGGGCGGCTGGTCCGCCCGGCGGTCTTGTCCGCGATGTGTAGGCGTTCCAGGCGGGTTGAGAAAGCGAGCGCCGCTGATGAAGAAAGAGGCCCGCCGCCCGCCCGGCGCTCCACGGACGGGCAAAGGGTAGTCAGCCCGCTTTCGCGTGTTATGCAGGCAGATCGTTTCCGGGGAGCCCCTGACGCATGCAACGCCTGATCTTCATAGGCCTGATTCTCGCGATGGTGCTGGGCGCGGCGGTTGGCGCCTTCGTCTATGGCGACCAGGGCGCCCGGGTCACGGCGGCGGCAGACCGGGTGGCTGCGTTCGATACGAACCGGGATGGAACGCTGAGCGAAGAGGAATTCGCGGCCTCCGCGACGGGGCGGACCGATGGCCTGACCTTCGCGCAGGCAGACAAGAACAAGAACGGACAGGTCACGGCGCTCGAAATCGAGAAGACGCCGACGAAGAGCCAGACGGATATTGCGAGCTATTTCAAGATCCTGTCGGACATTTTCCTGCGCCTGATCAAGATGATCGTGGCGCCTCTCGTGCTCACCACGTTAACCGTGGGTATCGCCCATCTGGGCGGCGGAGCGGCCGTGGGGCGGATCGGCGCGCGGACAATGGGTTGGTTCATCACGGCCTCGCTTGTGTCCCTCGGGCTCGGCCTGGTCATGGTCAACCTGTTCCAGCCCGGGGTGAATTTCCCGGTCACCCTGGAGACGGCGGTGGCTGACCCCTCAACGGTGCAGACCGGTGCGTTCTCGCTGGCGGAGTTCATCACGCACGTCTTCCCGACCTCGATCGTGGATGCGATGGCGCGCAACGAGATCCTGCAGATCGTGGTGATCTCCTTGTTCCTCGGCGTGGCGCTGCAGGCGCTGGGACAGAAGACCGCGAAGGTTACGGACCTGCTGGAGCAGGGCGCTTTCCTGATGCTGAAGGTGACGGGCTACGTCATGATGGCGGCGCCGTTCGCGGTGTTCGGGGCCATCGCCTACACGGTCTCGCTTCAGGGTCTTGGCGTAATCGCCGACTATGGCCGCCTGGTGGGGACGTTCTTCCTTGCGCTGTTCGTCCTGTGGTCGCTGCTGATTTTCGTGGGTTTCCTGATCCTCGGGCCGCGCGTGTTCAAGCTGATCTGGGATGTGCGCGCGCCGGGGCTGCTGGCGTTTGCGACGGCGAGTTCGGAAGCGGCCTATCCGCGGCTGCTGGAACAGCTTGAGCGGCATGGCGTCGCCAACCGGGTGGTGTCGTTCGTCTTGCCGCTGGGCTATTCGTTCAACCTCGACGGCTCGATGATGTACTGCACCTTCGCGGTGATGTTCATCGCCCAGGCGATGGGCGTGCCGCTGACGATTGAGCAGCAGATCGGCATGCTCCTGCTGCTCATGGTGACCTCGAAGGGGATCGCCGGGGTGCCACGCGCCTCGCTTGTCGTAATCTCCGCTACGCTACCCGCGATGGGCATGGATCCTGCCTGGATCGCGCTTGTGCTTGCGGTCGACGCCTTCATGGACATGGGGCGGACGGCCACCAACGTGATCGGAAACTCCATTGCCTGCGCGGTGATCGCGAAGTGGGAAGGGCTGCTGTCCGATCCCGACAAGGACCCGCCGACCGTGGAGGAAGTTCTCGGATCAGGCGAGGAAGAAGCCGCGGCCACGAGGAATCGGTGACTTGGAAACGCGCGGTGCTGACGCACCGGTCAGTTTCCAACTCAGAAAGTTGAAGCGAGAGGCGCCACTGCTCGTTGACGCGGCATGACGTGCGGGGCATATCACCGCGAAAGAAGGGTCGCCGGCTCCCCCCGGCGGTGCGGCGAACAACAATAACAGCGCCGTTTCCGAGGCCCCAGCGAGCCGACGCATTCGACAGAAATGCGACGAGAACGCGCAACCTGTTCTGCAAAAATCGGCGCTGTCAGACTGGCGCTTGGGGCAAAACGAAGGCATAGATTTCCGGTCTCACCACCAAGGCCTAGATGCCGGGGTTGAGACGCTGGGGCGTCGAGAGCGAGAGAGACATGTATTACGCTACAAAGCGGAGCAATACCACGACACGTGCCATCGGCGTGGTCGGTGTCGTGCTTGGGCTTGGCGTTTCGGGCTACGCCCTCGCCAACGGGCTCGGCATCATCGAGACTAATGATCGGGTCGAGACCGAGGTCGTCATGATCGAGGAACTCGAAGAGATCGTCGAGGACGAACCGCCGCCGCCGCCGGTCGACGTCGATCTGCCGCCGCCGCCGCCGCAGGTCATCCTGCCGGACTTCGTGTTCGACACGCCGCCGCCGCAAGAGAACGCCTTGAGGCAGGTGCAGGCCGTCGCCAATCCGGCGCCGCCGCCGCCGCCGGCTCCCGCCGCCAAGCCCGCGCCGCCGCCGCGTCCGGCCGTGAGCCCCAAGCCCAATAACAAGCGTTTCGAGGAGATGCTCAACAAGGACTATCCCGACAGCGCCATCCGCAAGAAGCAGGACGGCTCGGTTACGGTGTCCATGTGCATGAGCGTCGATGGTCGTGCGAGCGACGTGCAGCTTGTAAAGTCGAGCGGCGTTGAATCTCTCGACAAGGCCACGGTGCAGGGGATGGCCAAGCTGCGCTTCGAGCCAGCCAAGGACGGCAACGGCAAGCCCATTGCCTGGTGCCCGCCGGTGTACTCGCCTTACGTGTTTACGGTGGTCTGGCGGTTGCCCGAATAAGGGCGACAGGTCGAAAGGCGCGCTGGGGATTTGTCACTCAAGCGGGTTATCAATCAGGCGGCACGAAGGGATAGCTTCGCACCGCCACAACTAGTCTCGGGGCGACCCGAATGAGGAGAAGACGGTTATGAAGACGGCGTATCTCGGGGATGGTCTGAAGCGGCAGTCCAATCCGGTAAAATTGTTGCTTGCCGCGCTTGCGATCCTTTCCATGCCGATGGCCGCGTTTGCGCAGCCAGCCGACGCCCCGCCGATGCTTCCGACGGAAGACGCTGCTCCCGAAGCTGCCGCGCCGGCTGCTGAAGCTGCCGCAGAAGGCGAGGCCGGCGGCGAAGCTGATTCGCTGGACGAAGCCTTCACGCTGGCGGCCGTCTGGACCGAGAGCGACGAAGTCGGCAAGGGCACGCTGATCATCATGATCATCATGTTCGCTGGCACGATCTACATCGCCGTCACCAAGGCGGTGGATCAGACCATGCTGAGCAACCAGATGAAGAAGATCCCGGCTTTCTGGGACGCCAACACGCTCGACGAGGGCCTTGACCTTCTCGGCCGCAACAACGCCTTCCGCGCTGTTGCCGAAGGCGCTATCGCCCAGGCCAACTCGGCGCAGGCCGGCCTTGGCGCGCGTATCTCGCGCTCCGACCGCATGTCGCACCAGGTTGGTATCGAGCTTGAGCGGATCAACGGACGCCTTCAGGGCGGCATGGCTTTCCTTGCCACAGTCGGAGCCATCTGCCCGTTCGTCGGCCTGTTCGGCACGGTGTGGGGTATCGTGAAAGCGCTGATCACCATCACCGCTTCGGGCGACGCCTCGATCGAGCGCGTGGCCGGTCCGGTCGGTGAAGCTCTGATCATGACCGCCATCGGTCTCGCGGTCGCCGTCCCGGCGGTTATCTTCTACAACCTGCTCGGCCGCCGGAACAAGAACATCTCCGACGCCGCGCGCCACTTCGCCTACGACGTCGACAAGCTGATGGCTTCTTCGGCCAAGGCCTAAGGTCGCGGCTACTCAGGAGGCCACACCATGTCTGACGAAAAGATAGGCAAAGAAGGCGGAGGCGGCATCCAGCTGGTCGAGGAGGAGGATTCTCCGGTCAACTCCTCGATCAACACGACCCCGCTCGTCGACGTCATGCTTGTGATGCTGATCATCTTCCTGATCACCATCCCGGTGGCGGTGAAGAGCATCGAAGTTGAAATGCCGACCGAGCGGAACCAGGTGGTTGTCCCCAAGAGGGAGAACATCAACCTTTCCGTTCGGGCAGACGGCGCCGTCTACGAGGACCTCAAGGAACTCACCGAAACCCAGCTGGCGCAAAGGATGGCGGCCTTCGCCCGCCAGGACCCGCAACCTGAAGTGCATATCCGCGGAGACCTTTCGACCCCGTATTTCCAGGTCGGCAAGGTTGTCGAGATCGCACAGAGGTCCGGCATCCTGAAGGTCGGCTTCATCACCAAGGCGCCGCGCCCAGGTAGCCCCAGCTGACGTGTAAACTTCCCTCTCCCCGGATCCCGGGGGGAGGGCAAAAGGAGTAATGCCTCATGGCAATGGCAGTCGGCGAACGCGAAGAAGGCGAGCCGCTTTCAGAAATCAACACGACGCCGCTGATCGACGTGATGCTGGTGCTGCTGATCATGATGATTGTGACGCTGCCGCCGCAGCGCCACGCCGTGAAGCTCGACACGCCGCTTCCGCCGCCGCCGGACCAGCCGCCGCCGCCGGACGACATGCCGGATCCGATCCGCATCATGATCGGGTTCGACAACCAGATTTCCTGGATGGGCGAGATCGTCGATCGCATTTCGCTTGATGCGCGGATGAAGATCGAAGCCGGCCGCGCGATGCAGCCCGAGATCCACATTGAACCGGACCGTCAGGCCCAATACGGCGTGGTAGCTCACGTGATGGCCGCCGCCCAGCGGAACGGCCTCAAGAAGATGGGTGTGATCGGGGGGACGTGAGCCAACGGCAAGTTGATTGCGTCGTGATCAGGATACCTTGATCGCGCCGCATCGTGCCCGTTTTCTTTGCAGGCGGCGCCCGTCCGACGGCCGGGGGCCGCCTTGCACAGTTCAAGCTGCGTGAATCGAGTTGAGGATGGGGTCGGGCGAGCTATATCGAATGCTAACCTGATCGCGATGCCAGATCAGAACCAAGGTGGAGGATTAAAGATGCAGTCGTTCGGCAAAGCCTTGCGCAACAGCCTGCCCGGCCTGGGCCTTGGCCTGCTCGGCGCGCTCGGCGCAGCCAGCGTCGCGATGGCCCCCGCGGCCTACGCGCAGAAGGTCACGGCGAAGAAGGAGTTCGTCGAGAACCTGCAGGCGGCATCAGCGGCGCTCAACTCCGGCAACTTCAGCCAGGCGCTCGCCAAGGCGGACGCTGCCGCCCCGCACGCCTCGGGCGCGCAGCAGCGCGGCGCGATCGAGCAGATCCGCGTCGGCGCCAGCTGCGCCCCGTCATTGAAGAACCATCAGGCCTGCATCGCCGCGATCGAGAAAGCCAAGTCCTCTGGCGGCAGCGGCATCCCGACCAAGAACTACGACCAGATGCTTGCCGGCCGCTATGCCGACGCCGGCAACAGCGGGAAGGCGCTCGCCCAGACCAAGGAAAACATCTCGAAGTACGGCGGCACGGCCACCGAGCATGCCTTCGTCGCGAAGAAGGAACTTGAAGCCAAGAACTTCGCAGGCGCGCAGTCCGCGATCAACAAGGCGATCGCCGCCGGCAAGCCGACGTCTACCCACTATAACATCCTGCTCAACGCCCTCGCCGGCCAGAACAAGATGGACGAGTACTACAAGACGCTCGAGCGCATCGCGCCGTCGATGGGCAACGATACCTACTGGCGCATGCTGATCGAGCGGGCGAAGAAGGAGCCGACCTATCGCTCCAACGATGTCGGACTTGATGTGTTCCGCGCAATGGAAGCCGCCAAGGTCAACCTGAAGCCGCAGGAACGTTTCGAGATGGCGGAGGCTGCGCGTAACCGCGGCATCGCGATCGAAGCCGCCAACTCCTGGGCGGTTCTGGTCAAGGCGGGCGACGCCAACGTGACGAAGAACAAGCCGCTGGTCGACTCCGTGACCAAGGCCGCCGCCGCCGACAAGGCAACTGAGCTGGCGAAGAGCGAAGCCACCGCCGCGACGCGTGCGACCGGCGAACAGTTCGGCATCGTCGCCGAAGGTTATCTCGCCAACGGCAACACCGCGAAGGCGATTGAGTTGTTCAACAAGGCGCTGGCCAAGGGCGAAATGCCCGCGGGCACGGCTGACCTCGTGAGGCTGCGTCTCGGCGTCGCCCAGATGAAAGCTGGCAAGAAGGCGGATGCCGTGAAGACCTGGCAGTCGATCAAGGCTGACAACGGCGCAGCCTGGCTGGCCAAGACCTGGATCGCGATCTCCAAGTCGTAAGCACGGCCTGACGTGAATTGCGAAGGCCCGGCTGGAAACAGCCGGGCCTTTTGCCTTTCGGGGCTCTAACCGGACGGAATGGCCGCAGGATCGGCGTTTGACGCACCGCGGCCAAGCCGTCATACGGGCGGCAAAAGACGCCCAGAAATCCTCTCCCACCATGCTCCAGATTAACGACCTGACTTTCCGTATCGACGGCCGGCCCCTGTTCGAGGGGGCTTCGGCGCAGATTGCCGATGGCTGGAAGGTCGGCCTCGTTGGCCGGAACGGCACGGGCAAGTCGACCCTGCTGCGCATCATCCGTGAGGAGCTCGCCAAGGGCGAGGGCAATGGCGATGGGTCGGTGCGCATCAATCGCGGCGCCAAGATGGGTTACGTGCTGCAGGAGGTGCCTGCCAACGACACCAGCCTGCTCGACGTCGTGCTGGAAGCCGACCACGAACGCGCCAGCCTGATGCGCGAGGCGGACACCTGTGAAGACCCTGACCGCATCGGCGAAATCCACGAGCGGCTGGCCGATATCGATGCCTGGTCGGGCGAGGCGCGGGCGGCGGAAATCCTCGTCGGCCTCGGCTTCACCCAGAACGACATGTCGCGCGCCTGCAAGGAATTCTCCGGTGGCTGGCGCATGCGCGCGGCGCTCGGCGGCGTGCTGTTTGCGCAGCCAGAGCTTCTGCTGCTGGACGAGCCGACCAACTATCTCGATCTCGAAGGCGCGGCCTGGCTTGAACAATACCTGCGCAAATACCCGCACACCGTCGTCATCGTCAGCCACGACCGCGACTTGCTGAACCGTTCGGTCACGCACATCCTCGCGGTCGAGAACGCCAGGCTGGTGCTGCAGGCGGGCGGCTACGACACCTATCTGCAGCGGCGAGCGGAGCGCACGCAGCACCTCGCCGCGCAGAAGGAAAAGCAGGACGTCCAGCGCGCCCACATGCAGTCCTTCATCGACCGCTTCAAGGCCAAGGCCTCCAAGGCCGCGCAGGCGCAGAGCCGGATGAAGATGCTCGAGAAGATGACGGTCATCACCGTGCCGCTGTCGGAGCGCACCGTGCCGTTCAAGTTCTACGAAGTCGAAGAACTCGCCTCGCCTATTCTCGAGCTGGACAAGGTCGACATGGGGTACGCCGCAGGCAAGCCTGTGCTTGAGCGGGTGTCCCTGCGTCTCGACTTCGATGACCGCATCGCCATCGTCGGCGCCAACGGACAGGGCAAGACGACGCTGGTGAAGTCGATCGCGCAGAAACTGCCGCTGCTGCAGGGCTTGCGGCGCGCCTCGAAGAACCTGCGCATCGGCTATTTCAGCCAGGACCAGCTCGACGAACTGCGCGCCGGCGAGACCGTGCTCGACCACGTGAAGGACCTGCTGCCGAACGCCGGCCAGGCCCAGGTGCGCGCGCTCGCGGCCCAGTTCGGCTTCGGTCATGAGAAGTGCGAGACGAAGGTCGACAAGCTTTCGGGCGGCGAGAAGGTGCGCCTGCTGATGGGGCTCACCACCTACAGGAAGCCGCACATTCTCATTCTCGACGAACCGACGTCGCACCTGGACATCGATAGCCGCGAGGCGCTGATCTATGCACTGAACGAGTTCAACGGCGCAGTGCTGGTCATTACCCACGACACCTATCTGGCGGAAGCGACGGCTGACCGGCTCTGGCTGGTCAACAACGGCAAGGCCAACCCGTATGATGGCGACCTCGCCGACTACAAGGCGCTGGTCCTCGCCGCCGACCGCCCCGAGGCAGATAAGCAGCACGCCATCGCGCGCGCGGAGATTGCGGCGGCTGCGGAGAAGGCTTCTGCGCCAGCAGCCGGCGGTCACGAGAAACCGAAATCCGCGCCAAAAATGTCGTTCAAGCAGAAGCACCGTATCGAGACCGCCGAGAAGGAGGTCGAGAAGCAGCGCGCCGCGCTGGAGTTGCTGGACCGCGACCTCGGCGACCCCGGCACGTTCACGCACAAGGCCGATGCCGAGGCCAAGCTGAAGGCGCGCGCGAAGGTTCAGGCCCAGCTTGATGCCGCGGAGGCCGAGTGGCTCGCGGCGCTTGAGGCCGCGGAGCAGTAAAGCTCCGCGAACAGGAACGGATCATGGCGCGTGCGATCAGGCCCCGCCACCGCCGCCGCCGCCACCACCTCCACCGCCGCCCTTGCCTTGGGTGCGGCGGAGCATCTGGTTGCCGGCGGCGCCGCCAAAGGCTTTTCCGCCGCCCTTCAGCTGGGTCGGATCGAAGCCGGGCTTCTTGAGGCCGCCGGGCGGGCCGTTCTTTGCGGCCTTGGCGCTCTGCAGCTTTTCGAGCGCTTTTTTCGCGATATCGCTCTGGCTACCGGCTGTGTCGACAGCCTTGGCCTTCGCCGGTTTCTTGGGGTCGCTCGCCTTGGCCATTTTTTTCGGCTCCGTTATCTGGCGGGCGTGTAGACCGCCCGCTGACGTAATGTAGGCCGCTCGATCTCGAGGCGGGAGGGGGAAACGCCCTCGGCCTTCATCCGCGACTCAATCCAGAGCAGGATATGCTCGAATGTCGGCTTCTCAAGGCCCGGCACGTCGTTGAGGACGGTGTGGTCCAGCTCCAACAGGACGCGCTCCAGCAGGTCCTCCAGCGCGCCCAGATCCATCACCCAGCCATCCCTGTCGGGCGCAGGGGAGGCGACGCTGGCGGTCACCAGGAAGGAATGGCCGTGCACGCGGCGGTAATGCGCGCTGCCGGCTTCAGCCTCGATATAGTGGCTGGCCTCGAAACTGGCCGTTGCGCTGATCTCGAACATGACCCGGAACTCAGACGTCCAGCGTCCACCAGGGGAAGCCGGGCAACGACGGGCCCATCCGCCCCATGCGGCAGGCCACGATCGCGACGCCGGGGTATACGTCGGGCTTGTTGGTCTGCACAACCGCCCCCAGCACGCCGGGCTGACGCAGGCAGAGATCGAGAATTTCCCCGCAGAGCGTCTCCTGCAGGTTGAAATGCTGGCCGTTTACCAGGGCGAGGACGCCCTCCCGCACGAAGTCATAATCCTGTACGCCCTCGATCGTGTCTGCCCCCGGCGGCGGCTTCAGCATCAGCGTGACCGATACGAGCAGGGGCTGGCGGGCGGCCAGCTCGAAGGCGTGGATGCCGATCGAGGCAGAGGTCTCGATGCCGCCGATGCGGATGAGGTAGAAGCTGGGAAAGCTCATGACGCGCCGCCATCAGACCTAGTGTCGAACATCACATCGCGCGCGCTCGACTGGAGCCGCTGGCCGTTGTCGACGTGGATGACCTGCCCTGTGAGCGAGCGCGTGGCCAGCAGGAAATCGAGCGCGGCGCAGACATCATCGACATCGATCGGACGGCCCATCGGGTTGCGGCTGGCGACGATCTCGAACTCGGCGTGTGTCTGGTCGAAGCTTGGCAGCAGCAGGCCCGGCGCGATGGCGTTGACGCGCACCTTCGGCGCAAAGGCGCGGGCCATCATGTCAGTGGCCGCCAGCAATCCGGCCTTGCTCATCGTATAAGAGTAGAAGTCCGGATTCATGTTCCAGAGCTTCTGGTCGAGAATGTTGACGATGACATTGTCGCGCGCGGGGTCGGCCTGCGCGAACAGACTGTCGGAGAGCAGGGCAGGCGCGCGAAGATTCACAGACATTGCCTGATCGAACACGTCGGGATTCATCGCGCCGGGCTCGTCGAAGTCGAAGATCGAAGCCGAGTTCACCAGCGCGCTGAGCGGCCCGCCGGCGAGGTGTGCTGCTTTTCCAACAAGTGCGCGTGCGGCCGCTGCATCGGAGAGGTCCGCCGCGATGGTCCAGGTGTTCGGGTTGCTGGCGCGCAGCTGCTCGCAGAGTTCGTCTGCCTCACCCGCATTGCGGTTGGCGTGGATGATGACGGCGTGTCCGGCCGCAGAAAGCCGCTCGCACAGCCGCCGCCCAACGCGTCGCGCGCCGCCGGTAACGAGGATGCGTCTGGTGGTGGTCATGCGGCTGTCTTCGGACGTGCGGGCAGGGATGGCAAGGGTTTGCACCTGATGATCAGCCTGTCCCGCTCATTCCGACGAACGTCGAGGTTCGGGAAGGGTTGCGAGGCCTGGTGGACGCTGCGGGAATCTCCTTATCGCCCTCGTGGTTCGACGGGCGCTCCCTTCGGTCGCTGCTCATCGTGAGGGCTCTCTCGGGCATCACAGGTGTAGCGAAGGACCTTCATGGCGAGCAGCGCGAAGCGCGCACGTCGAACCACAAGGGGCCGGTCTCACACGCGGTTCAGCGCGCCCCGGCTGCCGCCTTCGTCGGCGGCTCGCCCTCAAGTCGCTGCCCCTTGCGCCAGTCCCACGGCATCACGAATTCGCCAGCCCAGATGCCGGCTTTCGCTTCGCGCGCGGCAAGCTCTGCGGGGACGAATTCGGTCGAGTACTCAAGATAGGCCACGGCGTGGCCGTTGCGGACGAGCCAGTCCTGCACGCTTGTCCCGCGGACGGAGCATTTGCCGAGTACGCGCTGGTAGCGGTCCTTGCCCTCGGAGATGCAGGTGACGGGGTTGCGGTTGATCCACGCATCCAGCGCGTTGGCGGCGGTCGATCCGCAGCGCACGAGCGCGCCATTGGCATCCGTGCACTTCTGGCCGGACTCGGGCGCATCGACGCCGACGAGGCGGATGCGTTCGGAGCGTATGTCGAGCGTATCCGCATCGATGACGGACGCCGTGCCGATGATGGCGCCATCCGGCGCGGGCGGCGGGTCCGCTTCTGTGACGGTCGTACCAGACGTCTCAGGCGCAGACGCTTCAGCGCCGCCAGTGGCGGGAGCCGGGAAGGGCACGCCGACATCCTCACCCCAGACATACCAGGCCGCCGCCAGCACGCCGAGAATGGCGCTCACCACAACGCAAGTTGAGCCGGACCGGCCGCGGGAACGGCGTGGATGCGATTTCGTACGGGTGCGCTTTGCCATGCGGCGAACGGTGCGGCCCGCCGGTTACCGAAAGGTTGATTCGGCAGGCTTTATGCCTTGCGCCGGGGGCCTCCGCGGTGTCATTTGCCCGCGGATTCAGGAGCCAAGCCCATGACCGGAGTTGTAGTGGTCGGCGCCCAGTGGGGCGACGAGGGCAAGGGCAAGATCGTCGACTGGCTGTCGAGCCGGGCCGATGTGATCGTGCGCTTCCAGGGCGGCCACAATGCGGGCCACACGCTGGTGATCGACGGCAAGGTGTTCAAGTTGAACCTGCTACCGTCGGGCGTGGTGCGCGGCGGGAAGCTGTCGATCATCGGCAATGGCGTGGTGGTCGATCCGTGGCACCTGCTTGCCGAGATCGAGTCGATCGGGAAGTCGGGCGTGCATCTCGGGCCGGATGATCTGATCCTCGCCGACAACGCCGTACTGATCCTGCCCTGGCACAAGGACATCGACGCGGCGCGCGAAGAAGCGGCGGCCGGCGCGCAGATTGGCACGACGCGGCGCGGCATCGGGCCTGCCTACGAGGACAAGGTGGGACGGCGTGCGATCCGCGTGGCGGATCTTGCAGACCCCGCCGCGCTGGACCTGAAGCTTGATCGTCTGCTGGCCCATCATCGCCCGCTCCGTCTCGGCCTCAACCTGCCGGAGCCGGATGGCGCGCAACTGAAGAAGGACCTGCTCGCGATCGCGCCGCAGATCCTCGCCTATGCGCAACCGGCATGGGAGCGACTGGATCAGGCTGTACGGCTCGGCCGGCGAATCCTGTTCGAGGGTGCACAGGGCGTGATGCTGGACGTTGACCATGGCACTTATCCGTTCGTGACCTCGTCAAACGTCGTCTCGGGACAGGCGGCTGCGGGATCAGGCACGGGGCCGGGCGCGATCAACTATGTGCTCGGTCTGGCGAAGGCCTACACCACGCGCGTTGGCGGCGGACCATTCCCTACCGAGCAAGACAACGAGATCGGCCAGCGTCTCGGCACGGTGGGCCACGAGTTCGGCACCAACACCGGCCGCGCGCGGCGCTGCGGCTGGTTCGATAGCGTGATGGTGCGGCAGGCGTGCGCGGTGTCGGGCGTTACCGGTCTTGCGCTGACCAAGCTCGACGTGCTGGACGGGTTCGACGAGATCAAGATCTGCACCCACTACAAGCTCGGCGACCGCATCATCAACCACTTCCCCGCCGGCATGACAGACCAGGCAAATGTCGAGCCGGTCTATGAGACGGTTAAGGGCTGGAAAGGCTCCACCCGGGGCGCGCGCTCGTGGACGCAACTCCCCGGCGAAGCGGTGAAGTATGTGCGCCGTTTGGAAGAGCTGGTGGGCAAGCCGGTGGCGCTGCTGTCGACGTCGCCGGAACGCGAGGACGTGATCCTGATGCGGGATCCGTTTGAGAAGTAGGATCGCCTACTGCACGGGATCGCCCGGCGCTGCGGGCGCTGGACCCGGCGCGCCTTCATCGTCGCCATGATCGACGCCTGCTGTGCGGTTGCCCTTGGCGAGCGCAACGACCACGCCTGACAGCATGATCAGCGCAAGAAGGTTGGGCAACGCCATCGCTGCGTTCGCGATGTCTCCTGTGCGCCAGACGAAGTCGATCTGCTGGAACGAGCCGACAAACACCATCACGCACCATAGAATGCGCCACGGAATGCTGAGCCGCGAACCGAACAGGTAGGTGACCGCGCGTTCGCCGTAATAGCCCCATGTGATCAGGGTCGTGAACGCAAAGAGCATAAGCGCGACGGACGCAACCAACTGGCCGAGCGTCACCTGCCCGAACAACACCATCGGGAAGGCCGCGCCATAGGCCGCAGATGTCATGTCGAAGCCGGTAAGGTCGGATGTCCACGCGTGTTCCTGCACGCCGCTTGCCGACGGAAAGGCGCCTTGCACGGTCAGGATGACGAGCGCCGTCATCGTGCAGACGATGATCGTGTCAATGAACGTGCCCATCATGGCGAAGCGGCCCTGACTTGCGGGATCGTTGGTCTTTGCGGCAGCGTGCGCCATGGGCGTCGAGCCCTGGCCGGCTTCGTTGGAGAACAGCCCGCGCGCTACGCCCGCACGGACTGCCAGCATGACGCCTGCGCCGAGGAATCCGCCGGTCGCCGCCTGCTGGTTGAACGCGCCTTCGAAAATCTGGGTGAAGGCCAGCGGGACGTCGCTGATGTTCATCCCGACGGCGATCAACGCCATTATCACATAGGCGACCGCCATGATCGGGACGATCTTTTCGGCCACGGCGCCGATCGACTTGATGCCGCCGATGATGACCACGAAGACGAGGATCGCGACGACAAGACCCGCGATCATTTCGCCGCCCTGTCCGGTTGTGAGGCCAAGCGCGCTGTCGATCGGCGCGCCAACGCTGGACAGGCCGAACAGCGCGGTGATGGCGTCGGCCATGCCGTTCGACTGGATCATGTTGCCGGTTGAGATCGAGGAGAACAGCGTGCCGATGCAGAACAGGATGGCGAGCCAGCCCCAGTTCTTGCCTAGCCCGCGCCGGATATAGCTCATTGGCCCGCCGCGATACTCGCCATTGGCGTCCACGTCGCGGAAGCGGATGGCGAGCGAGCCCTCGGCAAAGGCGAGCGCCATGCCGATGATGGCCGTGATCCACATCCAGAAGATCGCCCCCGGTCCTCCAAGCGTGATGGCGGTTGCAACGCCGGCGAGGTTGCCGGTGCCGATCTGTCCCGAGAGCGCTGTGGAGAGCGCGGCGAACGGGCTGATCTCGCCCTTGCCGTCTTCGCTCTTCTTGAAGAGCCCAGCAAACGCGGCAGGAAGCTTGACGATCGGGTAGAAGCCGAGACGCACCATGAAGAACAGGCCCGTGCCGAACAGCACGATCACCATGGGCGGGAAGGGCAGCACCTGCTCGCCCATCCACGTGCCGCCCCAGATGAAGTCACTGATGTTGGTGACGTGGTCGAGCAGGGTCATTTCGGTGGGCATGTTCGTGCAGTCCCCTCGGATAATGTGATGGGACCGTGCCCGCCCTTCGGAGGAATGCAACCCCCGGACGGCGGCTTTCTCGCCGAATTCGGCAAGATGCGCGCTTGGCGGCGCGGCCTGAACGCGATCAGCACATTGCCCGGCGGCTCGCCATGGCGCGCATAGCCCGACTGCACGAACAGCGTGCCACCGCCCGCGATTTGGGGCGCCGAGTTGAGCCCGGCACCGTGCCCCTCAACTCCGTTCACCGCGTCCGGTAGTTCGCAGTTGGGCATGCACTGGAGAAAAAGTTGCCTCTCTAATGCGACAGCATGATCGCGACACGTGGTTCATGCAGCAGGTGCTGTGTCGCGCCTCCGAGGATGAATTCGCGCAACTTCGATCGGCCATAGCCTCCCATGACCAGCAGGTCGGCGCCGTGCGTCTTCACGTACTCGGAAATCGCGGGACCGACCTTGCGCTGCCCGATATCGACCTCATCGGCGACCGCGTTGACCCCGTGCACCACAAGATGCCGAACCACGTCCGCGCCGAGGCCTGAAGTCGCTTCGGGCTTTTCCTTGATGACGGTGAGCACCCGAACTTGCGTCGCCATTTTCAGGATCGGAAGTGCGTCCGACATCGCGCGCGCTGCCTGGCGACTGCCATCCCATGCCAGCACGACAGTCTGAGGCTCTCTGGCCGGGAGGTCGGCGACGCCGGGCCGGAAAATCAGTACGGGCCGGCCTGACTGGAACAGAACGGCTTCGACCACTGAACGTTGGCCGTCGAAACTGTCGACCATGGGCACGAGACAGAGATCGCGGCTGCGGGCGCGGGCGCTCACCTCATCGCCGAGCAGGGCCTGCTCGGACTTCGCAAGCAGGGTGCTTCCCTTGAGGTTTGCCGCTGCAGCTTTTTCCAAGAAGGCCGCGAACGCGGCCTTGCAGTTTGCGAGACTCTTCTGCTCTTCCTGCGCGCAGATCCCGCTCAGGTTGACAAGGCGTTCGGCGAGCCAGTTGCCCGGAGGTTTGAAGTCGACCTGGACCGCGAGCGCCGTGATTTCGGCGCCAAAAACTCTGGCGAATCTGACGGCCTGATCGATTGCCTCAATCGGCGTGGGGTCGGGATAGCTGTCGAAGTGGAAAAGGATGTCTTTCATCGCGAATGGCCTCCTGTCTTGCGAGGCTCGCGTAGTTCGCACGCTCCTTACTTGATGAAGGTCAAGCTGCGCAAAGAGCAGGTGCGAAGGCGGGAGAATGCTCCATCAGGACGACCGGAATCCTGCTGACAATCTCGTTATCGCGATACTGCGACGCCGGGATCGAACAAGGCGCCGACTATTTCTCGGCTGGCCGGAACGCGATCAGCACATTGCCCGGCGGCTCGCCGAAGCGCGCATAGCCCGACTGCACGAACAGCGTGCCGTCGCCGGCGATGTAGGGCGCCGAGTCGAGGCCGCCGCCATGGCCTTCGACGCCATTCACGGTGTCCGGGAATTCGCGGTTGGTCATGTATTCGAACAGCACGTCGCCGGTCTTGCCGTCGAAGATGCGCAGCATGCCTTGCGTTGTACCGGTGACGACTGCGCCGTCGACGAGCAGCGGGGCAGGCGACATGCCGAGACGGCACGGCGCAGCCGGACGTGCTGGCGGCGCGGCGGGCGCGGCTGCCGGCGTCGCGGTCGGCGCGCTGGCGGCGGCAGCCGGACGCGGGGGCGTCGCCACGCGCGGCGTCGGCAGCACGGGCGCTGACACAGGCTGGATGCGCCACTCAGGCGCGGGCGCATAAGCCTTCGCGATGGGCATCTCCGCGCCGCAGTCGCGCTGGTTTGGCTTGTAGGACCATTTGATCTCGCCCGTCATTGCATCGAGTGCATGGATGCCAGGGCCGAAGTTCGGGTTCTCGCCCGGCGGGCCTGGGCGGTTGGGATCGTTCATCGGCGCAAAGATCAGCTCGCCATCATAGGCGAGGCCCCAGTGCGCGCCGCCATTGGCCGACCCACGACCGATTTTGTTCGACCAGACGAGCTTGCCGTCATCGGGATTGAGCGCCCACACGACGCCGGATTTCTGGCCGGCGACGACCAGCTCCGATCCATCCTTGCGTTCGATCAGCATCGCCGTCGCGCCGAAGTCGTGGTCGGGGCTGTGGTACTCGCCTGGCCAGTCGCAATTAGCGCCGCGGCGGCCGCATGCGTAATTCCAGATGTCGGCCTTGGTCGCCTGGAAGATCCACCGCTTCTCTCCGGTGTCGAGATCATACGCGATGATCGCGTCGGACGTGTCGGTGGCGGGCCACGACACGTTTTCGCCCGTGCCGGCATAGGCGACATTGCGCGCTTCATCGATCACCGGCGTCGACCATATGATCGCGCCTGACGGCCCCCATTGCTGCGTGCCGGTGCGGGAAAAACGCGTCGGCTGAGCGGGCTCCATCGTGGTGCCGGTCCAGATCTTCTCGCCGGTCGCGAGGTCGAACGCGATTATCGCGCCTTGCCCCTTGCAGCACTCGTAATCGTCCGCGCCGGCATAGTTCACTTCGATCGCCGAGACCGGCGTGATCACCTTGCCGTCATGCACGACAGGCGCGCCCGTGATGCGGTTGTACTCGTTGAGGCGTGCGTTGGAGACCCAGAGCCTGGCTCCGGTCTTTGCATTCACCGCATGCACGAAGCCCGCGGCGTCGCCCATGACGATCGCAGCGGGCGACTTGTCCGTCGCCTCGGCGAAGGTGAGGGAGGAGCGCAGCGTCATCTCGGAGACGTAGTGCCATTTGACGCAACCGGTGTTGGTGTCGAGCGCGTAGAGCCGGCCTGAGTCGGTCGCGGCGATGAAGATGGTGTCGCCGACGATCACGGGCTGCGCGCGCATGGTGGGCGTCTGCGGGAAGGCAACCACCCAGGCGACGTCGAGATTCTTCATCTGCTCGCGCGTGAGGCCTGCTTCTTCGGCGGTCTGCGCGCGGTTCGCCGTGTTGGTGACGCCGAACGTGGTGGAGGTGCGCGGCGCGCCGTTGAGCCGCACTTCGCGCGTCTTCACGGGGCAGCGCGCAGCGTTGATCCAGGCGTCGTTATCGCCTTCCGATGTCGGCAGCCAGTTGATGAGCTGGGCGAGCTCCTCCTTGGGAACATCCTTCGCCTGGATCTTCATATAGCCGAGTTCGAGCGCGTACTTCACAGTCGCGCGGTTGAGCTGGCGAATGGACTCCAGCGACGGCGCGCCACTCTGCTGGCCGCTGTCGTGACAGGATGCGCACCATTGCTGGTAAACCGCCTCGCCGGGATGCGCACCGCCTTCGGCCGCCGCATGCTCCGATGTTGCCTCGCCCGGGCGCGGGGCGCATGCCGATGCGGCGCAGGCGACAAGCGCCGCGAGCGCGAACGCGCGGAAGTGGGTCATTGAATCTCCTCCCCGGAGCCGTCTTTTCGTTTTCGGCAACGTACCGTTGCCGCCCGGCGTGGCAAGACGAACGAGGGTCAACGGGGCGTGAGAGACAGCGCTATTCCGCGGCGACGGCGTGCGTGCGCGCCTGTACCGCAGCACGGCTGGCGAGCGACCAGCTGAGCAGGCGGTCGAGCCCGGTGTGGAAACCCTGTGGCTGCCAGTTGATCGCCTGCTCGGCATCCACCGGATCAAGCATCGGACCTGACGAGATTGCAGCCGGTCCCTCGCAGCTGACAAGATCCATCCAGCGGCCTCCGGGGCGGGGCGTGCGCTCGTCGAGGAGTGCGCAGACGGACTCAGCGATGTCGATGTCGCGGCGTTCGGCGCCGACGGAGAAGTCGATGCGCGTCAGGGGCGGCGCGGCCTCGGCGGCGCGCAGCAGGCCTGCGGCGAAATCGCGAATCGGCAGCCAGTCGCGAACAATCTCGCCGCCATCCGGAATGGCGAAGGCGCGGTCGTGCATCAGGTGCGCGACAAGGCGCGACATCAGGGATGTCTGCGGCTGCCACGGGCCGAAGGCCTCGCCGGCGGCGCAGGTGACCAGCGGCAGGTCGCAGGCGCGCGCCCAGCGGTCCATCAGCGCGGCGGCGGCGCTGCGGGCGGCCTGCACGCGGCTGGGCCGGATCGAGATGTCGTTGGCCGCCTGTTCGGCGTGTACGATGCGGAAGCGCTGCCGCTGCTCGCCCTTCAGGTCGTCGCGATAGGAGCGGCAGGCCTCAAGCACGGCGTATGCGCCGCCGACCTCGCCATCCATCAATTCATCGCCCGGCGCATCGGGCGTGGCGGCAAGGTGTATCACGGCGTCGGGCGCGAACTGGCGGATGACCGCGCGCATCATCGCGCGGTCGGATGCATCGGCTTCAAGACGTGCATAGCCTTCGCGTGCAGCGATCGGTGTGAGAGCAGGCGTGGGCGCTGTGCGTCCGCGGCGGTCAAGATTCATCACATGGTCGCCACGCTCGACAGCGAGACGCACCACGGCGGATCCCACGAATCCGCAACCGCCTGTAACGAGGACACGCATAAGGCCCCAAGCCTCCAACCGTTAACACGTGCAGGTGTTATGGTTAGCGGGTAGTTAATGCGGGGTCAGGCGCCGCCGACATTCGGCTTCAGAGGCTCGGCGCGTCAGCTTCCCGCGCGCTTGAAGGTGTAGACCATATTGTCGAGGCCGAGCAGGATCGTGTTGTCGTCGAGCATCGGGAAGTCGAGCGAGACGGTCGCACTGTTGTCCTCACAGCTGTAGGTCAGCGACGTTATGTCGAGCGCAGTGAGGCCGAGTGCGGCTGCGTCCTTCGCCGGGTCGGGCAGGTTGCCCTCGAA
>CAIKXW010000321.1 GCA_903831485.1 uncultured Alphaproteobacteria bacterium
GACCAGGGCAAGGACATTCTCTTCTTCGTCGACAACATCTTCCGCTTCACGCAGGCGGGTTCGGAAATGTCGGCGCTGCTCGGCCGCATCCCGTCGGCGGTGGGTTACCAGCCGACACTCGCGACCGACATGGGCGCTCTGCAGGAACGCATCACCTCGACCACCAAGGGCTCGATCACCTCGGTGCAGGCCATCTACGTGCCCGCCGACGACTTGACCGACCCGGCCCCGGCCGCCTCGTTCGCCCACTTGGACGCGCAGACCGTTCTCAACCGCGCGATCTCCGAAAAAGGCATCTACCCGGCCGTCGACCCGCTCGACTCGTCCTCACGCATCCTCGATCCGAACGTTGTCGGCCAGGAGCACTATGACGTCGCCCGCGGCGTCCAGGAGATCCTGCAGAAGTACAAGTCGCTGCAGGATATCATCGCCATTCTCGGCATGGACGAACTCTCGGAAGAAGACAAACTGGTCGTGGCGCGCGCCCGCAAGATCGAGCGCTTCCTCAGCCAGCCCTTCTTCGTGGCCTCGCAGTTCACCAACCTCGACGGCCAGTTCGTCGCGGTGGAAGACACGGTGAAGGGCTTCAAGGAAATCCTCGACGGCAAGCACGACGACATTCCCGAACAGGCCTTCCTGATGTGCGGCAAGATCGACGACGTGATCGCCAAGGCCCAGAAGATGGCCGCCGAAGCCGCCTGATCTGGCTTCCAGCCAACCTGTCTTGTATTCCAGAGGCGGTTGCAGCGTGCGACCGCCTCTCTTGCTGTCAGGGGAGCAGGCATATGCGGATTGTTACGATCCTTGCCGCTGCCTGCCAGTCTCGCGGCCTGTTCATCGGGGCCCGTTTCCACCTCGGGTCTGGTCTGGTCCGTAGCAGTGGAGCGCCGCCGGTTGATGCCGTCGCGACGGCGCTTCAGCGGGTTTGTCCTCGGCTTCTGGAGGATCCCGCCCGTTTCCCCTAGGCTGCGCTGGCCAGCGGGTTCGACTGGCACGATTTTTCGGGCAACGGTGTCCGTCCCGTCGCTTCGGCCATGGGTGTCAGCATTTCCGAATCGTCCGGTGCGTGCGTTATTGGGTTCGCTATGGAGCTGCTTTCGACCCAACAGTTTCAGCGGCAGTGGGAAGTGATCCGTGATCTGGCCTTTGTCACCGTCCCCCCTTCCAAGACCGTGACCGCGCCCGGCGAGAATGGAATCTACGGATGCAGCGATGCTCCGCCCCGGATTGTCCTGGTCACTCTGTCCAGCGCCGTCGAGGCGCCAGAAACGCTTGATTACAGCGGTACGAGCTTCACGCGTCTGGGCCGCGCACAAGCCCATGCAGAAGTACGTGTCATCGTGAACAAGGAAGATTGCGGAGCAACGGAACAGCGTCTTGGGCCATAAACCCGGGGGGCGCCGTTGGGGATCACCAGATTGTTGGCGCACCCAGCGCCGCAATGGAGGGATCGCGCGTCACAACACTCATGTCTTCGAGGATGGCCTGCGCAGCGAGGATGCGATCCCACGGGTCACGATGGATCAAAGGGAAGCTGGCGGCGCATTCGGCGTGTTCTGGCGTAATGGATAGTTCGCGGCAGCCAAGGTCGAGAGATTCCACCGTGATAGGCAAAGGGAACGGCGTCATGCGGCCGAGCGTTACCTGAAGCCCATACTCGTAGACCGAAACGGCGCTCATCCAGATTTCGTGCGCGGGGTCCAGAATCTGCCGCCTGGCATCCGCCGATAGCTGGTTCGACCCCTGAAGCGCCCAGA
>CAIKXW010000322.1 GCA_903831485.1 uncultured Alphaproteobacteria bacterium
GACCCGCCGCCGAGCTTCTCGGCGATCACGATGGCCACGTCATTGGCTGACTTGGTGACCAGCGCGCGAATCGCATCCTCGACCTTGATGGTCGTTCCGGCCTTGAGGCCCAGTTTTGACGGTTGGGCGCGCGAGGCGGCCTTTGAGACCGTCAGGCGGTCGGAAAGCTTGAGTTTCCCTGCTTCAATGGCGTCGAACACCATGTACAGCGTCATGACCTTGGTGAGCGAGGCGGGATGTCGTGCTTCGTCGGCGGCGCGGTCGTGAAGGACCTGCCCGGTCTCCAAGTCGACCACGATAGAGGCATACTTGTCGGCCCAGGCCGGGCCTGCCGCACACAGCACGGCTGCGAGAGCAATAGCGGCTCTGCGGAACCAGGCGACCAGGGAGATCGTCTTCATACGCAACGGAATCCTCTATCAGAAGCACTACAAAGACGAGATTGAGGGTCCACTGGTGACCTTACCCAACCTTTAAGCTCCGTCACCCCTGTTAGTCCGATTGCCCCACTTTTCTCCCGGCATGCCCACAATTGGGTCTACCACTGTCCGAATGGAGCGCACTCCGGCTTAACCCTGCATGAACCATGCAAACTTGCCGCAGTGAGCTTCCCCCCTTCGGGAGAACGACCACACTGCCCGCTGACTCTGAACAAACCAAGGCGCCTTCTGCGGTTTATTGGTTCACAGCCCTGCGACTTCTAGCACGTGTTGGCCCTTTCACTTGGCCGCGGGATCAATATCTAATGGGGGCGAACAACCGGGTCCTCCGGAACACCAGACAGACAAGCATGGCCGACAAGAAGCAAACCCCAGGAACGGCCAAGGAAATCGGTGTCGCCACGCGCACCAAGCCGAAGCCGAAGAAGCCGTCCCTCTACCGGGTCCTGATCCTGAACGACGATTACACGCCGATGGAGTTCGTGGTCCTGGTCCTGGAGCATTTCTTCAACAAGTCGCGCGAGGAGGCCACCCGCATCATGCTGCACGTCCATAACTATGGCGTCGGCGTCTGCGGGGTGTACCCTATCGAAGTCGCCGAAACGAAGGTTACTCAGGTGATGGACCTTGCGCGCGAGCACCAGCATCCTCTCCAATGCACAAAAGAACGCGAGGACTAGAAAGCCCTAGATGCCCTCATTGACCCCAAGCCTCGAAAGAGCCCTCGAACGCGCCCTGAACCTGGCCGCCGAGAGGAAGCATGAGTACGCCACGCTGGAGCACCTGCTCCTCGCCCTGACAGAGGACGAGGACGCCGCGGAGGTGATGACGGCGTGCAAGCTCGACATCGAGAAGCTCCGCCGCGACCTTGCCAACTATCTCGACAACGACTGCGCCTCGTTCGTCGTCGAGGACGGCGGGCAGGTCCACCCAACAGCCGCCTTCCAGCGCGTCGTCCAGCGCGCCGTGCTGCACGTCGAATCCTCGTCCCGTGACGAAGTCTCCGGCGCCAATGTGCTCGTCTCGATCTTCGCCGAGCGCGACAGCCACGCCGCCTACTTCCTGCAGGAGCAGGACATGACGCGCTACGACGCGGTCAACTACATCAGCCACGGCGTCGCCAAGAAGCCGGGCATGTCGAAGGCCAAGCCCGTCGAAGGCGCCGCTGAAAAAGAAGAAGACCAGACCAAGCCCGTGGGCGAAGCCCTCGGCGCCTACTGCGTCGACCTGAACCAGCGCGCCCGCGAGGGCAAGACCGATCCGCTCATTGGCCGTCACGCGGAAGTCGAACGCGCGATCCAGATCCTCTGCCGCCGCCGCAAGAACAATCCGCTGCTCGTGGGCGATCCCGGCGTCGGCAAGACCGCCATTGCTGAAGGCCTCGCCAAGAAGATCGTCGATGGCGAAGCGCCGGCCATTCTGGCCGACGCCGTCATCTACTCGCTCGATATGGGCGCGCTCCTCGCCGGCACGCGCTATCGCGGCGACTTCGAGGAACGTCTCAAGGCCGTCGTGAAGGAACTGGAAGAACAGCCGAAGGCCGTCCTGTTCATCGATGAGATCCACACTGTCATCGGCGCCGGCGCCACGTCCGGCGGTGCGATGGATGCGTCCAACCTGCTGAAGCCTGCGCTCCAGAATGGCGCACTGCGCTGCATGGGCTCGACGACCTACAAGGAGTACCGACAGCATTTCGAGAAGGACCGCGCGCTCGCACGGCGCTTCCAGAAGATCGACGTGGTGGAGCCTTCAGTCGAAGACACGATCAAGATCGTGATGGGCCTCAAGCCCTATTTCGAGGAATTCCACGGCCTCAAATACACCAACGACGCCATCAAGATCGCGGTTGAGCTGTCGGCCAAATACATGACCGACCGCAAGCTGCCGGACAAAGCGATCGACGTGATCGATGAAGCCGGCGCTGCACAATGGCTCCTGCCGGAGGGAAAGCGCCGCAAGCAGATCGGCGCCAAGGAAGTCGAGATCGTCATCTCCAAGATGGCGCGCATCCCTGCCAAGCAGGTGTCGAAGTCCGATAGCGAACAACTCCGCTCGCTCGAGAACGATCTCAAGCGCGTGGTCTTCGGCCAGGACAACGCCATCAAGGCGCTGTCCACCGCAATCAAGCTCGCCCGCGCGGGCCTGCGCGAGCCGAACAAGCCGATCGGCTGCTACCTGTTCTCCGGCCCCACCGGCGTCGGCAAGACGGAAGTGGCGAAACAGCTCTCGTCCATTCTCGGCGTCGAGATGCTGCGCTTCGACATGTCGGAATACATGGAGCGCCACACGGTCTCGCGTCTCATCGGCGCGCCTCCGGGCTATGTCGGTTTCGACCAGGGCGGCCTGCTCACCGACGGCGTCGACCAGCATCCGCACTGCGTCCTCCTGCTCGACGAGATCGAGAAGGCTCACCCGGATCTGTTCAACATCCTGCTGCAGGTGATGGACAACGGCACGCTGACGGACTCGAACGGCAAGAAGGTCGACTTCAGGAACGTGATCCTCATCATGACCACGAACGCCGGCGCATCTGATGCTGCGAAGGAATCGATCGGCTTCGGCCGCGGCAAGCGTGAAGACGAGAACGAAGAGGCGATCAAACGCCTGTTCACGCCCGAATTCCGCAACCGCCTCGACGCGACGATCCCCTTCGCTGGCCTCAGCCAGGAGATCATCGAGATGGTCGTCGACAAGTTCATCCTCCAGCTCGAAGCCCAGCTGGCGGACCGCAATGTCACGATCGCGCTCACTGCGAAGGCGCGGAAGTGGCTCGCCGTACGCGGCTACGACGAAGCGTTCGGCGCGCGTCCCCTCGGCCGTCTCATCCAGGAGCACGTCAAGAAACCGATGGCCGACGAACTCCTATTCGGCTCCCTCCAGAAGGGCGGCGGCGTGAAGATCGACGTGGACAAGAACGACCCCGACAAGCTGGCGTTCAAATTCATCGCTGACCCGAAGCCGACGGCCAAGGAAAGGAACGAACCCGAAGCCGTCGAATAGACCTCGCACATTCCATGGAAAGGGCGGCTCGCAGGAGCCGCCCTTTTTCATTCTAGCGCCGCTGTTCTGCGCCGGCTTTGGGGGAAAACGCTTGTTCGCGTTTGGGGGAAACTGAACGGCGAACTTCAACCCGATCAATCACTTCCTCCAGGAATTTGGGGGAAACACCGGCGCCAAATCGGCGGGCGTATCTGCGGCCCTATAGTCGGCCCCATGACCGTCGCGAAAAACCTCGACGCATATGAACAAGGCGAGACCCAAAGCCGGGCCTGGCCGGTCCATGCATTTGTCGCGTGGCTCACGACCATGCCCGGCTACATCACCCGCTTCAAACGCGCCCGCCGCTTCGCTCCCAACCGGCGCGACAGCTGAGACGGCCTCCGCGAAAGC
>CAIKXW010000323.1 GCA_903831485.1 uncultured Alphaproteobacteria bacterium
CGTTTGTTTCGGATTCGGTCGCCATCGTGCTGGAAGAGGCGGCCAAGACCGGAGATGGCGCTCGCTCGCTCAGCGGTTCGGTCAGCAATGTCGATGAGTCGATTACGCGCCTCCGCGAAAGCATCGTGCGGGTCATTCGCATATCCTCTCCGGATGTCGAACGACGGACTGACCCGCGCTATGAGCTTCATACGGAAGGCACACTCCTGGATAGCCGACAGAAAGTGATGGTGGAAAATCTGTCGAGCGGTGGTGCGTTGCTGGCAGCTGACGCGAACATGCACGGCGGACAGACTGGCCGCCTGGGAGTTGCAGGCGCACAAGTCTCCTACAAGGTGCTCGGCACTGACAAGACCGGCACGCACCTTCAGTTTGCTGATCCAAAACCGGCAGGATTCGAGCAGACCCTGGCGCGGCTCAGCACGGGTGCTCCCGTGCGCAAGGCAGGCTGAGGGCGGTTCGCTTCCGCCCAACGCCCGCAGATGCGGGCGCCTGGCCTGCGATCAGCCCCTGCCGGTTATCGGGCGCAGCACGCCGCGCAGCACCAGTGCGCCGAGGAAAGCCACGACGAAGATATCGACCCAGCGCGTGACGTCATTGAGGGGGCCGAGGTCGAGGCTGGCGATCCAGTCAGTCAGCGAGACATCAAACGCCTTCATCACCGTGCCGACCAGGAAGACGCCGAGCAGGGCAAAGCCGATATCGCCCCACAGCCCCAGCACCGGCCTGCCGCGCACGATCTTGCGCGCGATGAAGCCCGCGAGTGTTGCGATCAACAGCCACAGGGCGAGCACGCCCAGATTCATGCCGGAATAAACGACCGCCAGCTTGTCCATGATCCCGCTCCCCTGAGCTCCAGCGCCACGATGCTAGCTCGGGTTCAGGTAAGGCGGAAGCGTCTGAACGTGCTTAGGCGTCGACCCGGCTCGTCTCATCGACATGCGGGGGCTGGAACTGGCCGTGCGGGCGATGGCGCCAGAGATAGGTGGGCGTGATGGCTTCGACGGTTTCGAGATTGGTGACGCCGAGATCCGCGATCGTGCCGACATTGCCGGTCACGATGTTGTCGACCTTGAGCGACTGCACCTGGTCACCGGTGAGCGGCGGACCGAAGAACGGGTTGAGGCGCGAGAGTGCGCCGATGATGTAGCCCATGGGGGCGGCGATCGGCGTCGGTATCGGCAACAGCATGCGCGGGCGATCGATCTCGCGCGTGATGTACTGCAGCAGCTCTTTCATCGTGTAGGTGCGTGGTCCGCCAAGCTCGTACGTCTTGCCGGCGGCTTCAGGTTTCGAGAGCGCCGCGGCGACCGCCTGAGCGACGTCGGCGACGTAGATGGGCTGGAAGCGCGTCTTTGCGCCGATCAGCGGCAGGAAGGGGCTGACGCGGGCAATCTCGGCAAAGCGCGTGAAGAAGCCGTCCTCGGGTCCGAACAGGATCGACGGGCGCAGGATGGCGGCGGTCGGGATCGCCTTGCGGACGGCGGCCTCGGCCTCGCCCTTGGTTCGCGAATAGTTGGACCGCGAATCCTTGTTGGCGCCGATGGAGGAGACCTGCACGAAATTGCTGATGCCGGCTTCGGCGGCGACCTGCGCGATGTTGGCGCTGCCGAGACCTTGCGTCCCCTGGAAGGACTGCGACCCGCGTTCGGTAAGGATCCCGACGAGGTTCACGACAGCTTCCGCATGCTCCAGCGCCCGCTGGATCGAGGCGCGGTTGCGGACATTGGCCTGGATCAGCTGGACCTGGCCGACATCGCCTGCGAGCTTCACGTCGCCAGCCAGATGCGGCCTGCGGCATGCGACGCGAACGCGCCAGCCCTGCCGGCACAGCGCCCGCACGACATGGCGCCCGAGAAAGCCTGAACCACCGAAAACGGTAACGATCTTGCCGGTCATCTTGCTTCCCTGGCCACTGGATTTGGCCTGTGATTTCCGTAGCTTCGGGAGTTGAGTCCCTGAGCCTTGGATCAGGTTCGGGCATAGACCAGAATCGGGCCGCGAAGTCCATGAGGCGGCTTGTTGCGGGCGGGCGCGGGCCGGGTTCAGCCAACGAATCGTTCACTTGGCGCTCATCAAGTTCCGGCCAATGTCCGCGACCATGACGGACAAGGGTCATATCATGTGGCGAGGGGCGGCGCTGGCGGGCATGGCCTGCCTCGCAGCAGGCGCCTGCGCCAGCGGGAACCGTGCGCCCATCGATTACGCCGGCGCGTTGACCCCGGCTTCCCATACGGCGATTGCGCCGCGCCCGCCGGCTGCGCCGGCGCCGCTGGATCTCACCGCAATTCCGTTCGAGCCTGCGATGGCGCCGGTCATTATCAGGGACCAGCCCCATTCAGAATGCGTACCCTATGTCCGCAATGTTTCAGGCATCGCGATCTGGGGTGATGCGGTGACATGGTGGGCGCAGGCGGCGAGCCGTTATGTACGCTCAAGCCGGCCGGCGCCGGGCTCGGTGCTGGTGCTGCGTGGCTACAATGACCTGACACGCGGGCATGTGTCGTTCGTGCGGGACGTGGTCTCGTCCCGGCTGTTGCGCATCGACCATGCGAACTGGCTGAAGGGCGGC
>CAIKXW010000324.1 GCA_903831485.1 uncultured Alphaproteobacteria bacterium
GGCCGCAGCGAAGACGCAACCAGCCGCGATCCCTACTATTACACGCGCGCTGGCCAATTCACGCCCGATGCGGATGGGTATCTCCAGAACGCCGCCGGTTACTACCTGCTCGGCTGGCCGGTCGACTCATCGGGCGCGGTCAACGCGAATCCGACTGATCTGAACGCACTTGAGTCCGTTCGCGTCTCAGGCATTGCCGGCGGCGCCGAGGCAACGGCGCGCCTCTCCCTGTCCGCCAACCTGCAATCTTCACAGGCGGTATCTGCCGCGGCGGCGACGTATGACGCGACCGATACGGCGAACAACATGGCCTCGGGCGCGGTCACGCCTGACTTCCAGATTCCGATCCAGATGTATGACAGCCAGGGCGGCCTGCACACACTCACCTTCTCTTTCCTCAAGCAGGGCCCGAACACCTGGTTCGCCGAAGTCCACCTGCCGCCCGGCCAGGTCGTCGATGGCGCGCCCTTCGTGGATGGCCAACTCGCCACGGGCCTTGTGAGCTTCACCACGTTCGGGCAGCTCGACACGGCCAACTCGACGCTGCCGCTTTCGGTGACGATCGGCGAGACTGGCGCTGGTGGATCTGAGTGGGGTCCGGCCCTTGGTCTGGCAACGCAGACGATCTCGCTCGACATGGGCGGACCGGGCGCGCCTGGCGGCCTCACAAACTATGACTCTCCGTCAGTGCTTGGCACGTCGCAGATCGATGGCACGCCCTTCGGTTCGCTGGCGTCGGTAGATGTGGACGACGACGGGTTCGTCACCGCCATCTTCACAAACGGCCTGACGCGCCGGATCTACCAGATCCCGCTGGCGACCTTCGGCAACACCAACGGCCTCATCTCGGACCAAGGCGGCATATACCGCCTGGGACCGGACACTGGCGCGCTGTCGATGCGTGGCGCGGGCGTTGGCGGCGCGGGCAACATCAAGTCGCGCGCGCTCGAATCCTCGACGGTCGATCTGGCCGAGGAGTTCTCCAACCTCATCATGACGCAGCGCGCCTATTCGGCATCTTCCAAGATCATCACGACAGCTGACGAGATGCTGGACGAACTGATCAGGCTGAAGCGCTGAGTACTCTGGAGGATAATCGGCCGTAGACGGCGGATTGCGATGCGGGTCGCTGTCCTGCCGCCACAGAGAGATCGTCGCAAACGTAACTAACGTCCTTAACAGGTGCTCCAATTTTGCAGAGTGTTTCCACGAAACCGCGCGGTTGGCCTGAGCGTGACCTTAAACGCCAGTGCGTAAGGTCGGGTCAGGACTGAAGCAGCATATGGAGTCAACCATGCTGAGCCAAACCGCTCACGGCGCGGCCGTCGTGGGACCCGACGGACGTCACATCACGCTCTCCGACCTCCCCTCACCGGGGATCCAGCGGTGGGTTACCCGCCGCAAGGCGGAAGTTGTCGCGGCTGTCCACGGGGGACTGCTTACGGCCGAAGACGCCTGCGACCGATACGCCCTCACAAAAGAGGAGTTCGCCGGTTGGGAACGCCTCTATCAACGTCACGGCGTGAAGGGCCTGCGCACCACACGCCTGCAGAACTACCGCTAGACCAGACCAGGCGCCGCTCCGGGGCTTTCGGGGAGGGGCGGCGCGCCTGCGTTTCTTAAGGTTTCGCTAACCACTTCGGTCGCGAGTCTTAACACGCCATTTACCACGCACTGGGAATTTCCTGCCTAGTCGCAAATCGCGGCGCAGGCAGTTTTCCGGGCGGGCATGGCGGACATCAAACCAGAAGATCCCAAGGGACTGATCGGCCAGCTGGCCCGATCCGGCCGCATGCGCATTGCAGCGGCGCTCGTCGTCGTCGCCCTTGTGGGCGGCGGGCTGGGCGTCATCATGCTGCAGGGCGGCGAAGGCGGGAAGAAGCTCCTTTTCTCCGGTCTTGATCTCGAGGAAGCCGCCGAAATCAGCGGCAAGCTCGACACCGCCGGCGTCGCCTATTCGCTCGAGGGCGGTGGTTCGGCCATTTTCGTCGACGCCGCCAAGGTCGAAGACGCCCGGATGATGCTGTCCGAGCAGGGCCTGCCCACCAGGGGCTCGGTCGGCTGGGAGATTTTCGACAAGTCAGACGCGCTGGGCGAGACCCAGTTCGTTCTCAACATCAAGAAACTGCGGGCCATGGAGGGCGAGCTGGAACGCTCGATCGGCTCCTATGACATGGTCCAGTCGGCCAAGGTCCACCTGTCGATCCCGGACCGGCCCCTGTTCCAGCAGAACAGCGAAAAGCCCAAGGCGGCCGTGGTCATCAAGCTTACCGGCAACCAGATGCCAGGCGAAAAAGTCCGCGCCATTCGCAACCTGATCGCATCCCAGGTGCCGGGCCTTTCCGTAGACGCAGTCACCGTCACCAGCACGGACGGCCGCCTCCTGGCGGCTGCATCGGACGACTCCGGCTCTGCGATTGGCGGCGGCACGAATGCCGACGAACGGCAGTTTTCCATGGAGGAAAGCTACCGCAAGAAGGTTCTCGACGTGATCGAGAACATCGCCGGCCCCGGCGCCGCAAAGGTGACGGTCTCGGTCGA
>CAIKXW010000325.1 GCA_903831485.1 uncultured Alphaproteobacteria bacterium
AGTTTCGGATCGCCGCGATTGATCACCCACTGTGCGCCCAGCACCGCCGCCTCGATCTCGTCCGTGGTCAGCATCAGCGGCGGCATGTCGAGGCCCTTGTCGAGCACATAGCCGATACCGGCCTCGCCCCGGATGGGAACGCGCTGCGCAAGAAGCGCCGCGATGTCGCGATAGACCGAGCGCTTGGAGGTTTCGAGTTCGGCCGCCATCGCGTCCGCCGTCACCGGCTTCTTCGAGCGCCGCAGGATCTGGATGATCTCGAAAAGACGGTCCGCTTTCCGCACGTTTTCATCCCCCCTCCCACTACTGACACGATGCTGTCAGCAGGCCGGTGGCAGGTATGTGTCATCAGACTGGGACAGGCAAGGGAGACCGAAATGACGGGCTTTATCGCTGGCGTGCTGCTCGTGGCTCTCAAGCTTGTCCTGATCGCACAGTCGCGACGCCGGTCTGTCTGACAGGGCCAACCACCTCCCCGAAAAGCCGGCGCCTCGAGGGCAAACAAAGACCGGCAGTCAGACTGCAATCATGCGGCGGCCAAATGTCCCGAAAGAAGGACAGGGCCGCCGATCTGTGTCAGCGCGTCACGATCGGAAACACCGGGTTGGGCGCGTCCATCCACTGGCTCAGCTTCAGCAGCGCCTGCGGGCTTCCCTCCAGCTTCACCGCGCCGCTCGCGATCTTCGGGGGCAGGGGCTGGCCGCCGAAAATGCCGCCGAGAAAATCAGAGCGGCTCGCCGTCAGCGTTACGTCTACCGGGCCGGGCGCCGCTATCTCCTCGTGCACCAGCACGCCATTGGCGATCGACACATAGCTGCGTTCATCGCTGTCGCTCAGAACGAAGGCAAGCTTCAGCGTCTGCCCCGCCGCCTTCTCCGCATCGAGCCGCACGGCCAGCAGGTCCATCAGCGATCCGAGAGGCAGGTTGGCCAGCGCCGCCATCTGCGATGCAGGATTGGCGCGAGGCGCGCCCACACCCTCGCGCAACTCCTTCGCACCGGTAAGATAGATGTTACGCCATGTCGAAGGCTCCGCCTGCCAGCCGAGCTGGTCATAACTGCGCGCCAGCAGGTCCTTCGCCTCGGCGTCTGCCGCATCCGCCATGACCACGTGGTTGAGCAGCTCCGCCGCCCACGCATAGTCGCCTTTGTCGTAAGCCTCGCGCGCCATCTCCTTCACGCGCATCGCGCCGCCCATCGCGTCGACATAGCGCTTGCCCGTATCCACCGGCGGCATGGGCGCTAGGTTCGACGGGTTGGCGTCGTACCAGCCCATGTAGAACTGATAGACCGCGCGGCTATTGAAGCTCAGCGAGCCATAGTAAGGCCGGTCATACCATTCGTTTTCCAGCTCCGCCGGAAGCTTCAGTCGCGCCGCGATCTCGTCGCCATTGAGCCCCTTGTTCATCAGGCGCACCGTCTGGTCGTGCAGGTAGGCGTAGGCGTCGCGATGCTTGCCCAGATAATCGCGGATCACATCATTGCCGAAACGCGGCCAGCCATGGCTGGCGATCAGCACATCGCTGTCGCCGAACAGCCGCAGGGCTTCCGTGAGCCCCTCGGCCCACACCTTCGCATCGCGCACCACGGCGCCGCGCGGGGTGAGGATGTTGTGCTGTGTCGCGTTGGCGTTCTCCGCCATGTCGACGATCTTCCAGTCCGGGAAGTAGACGTTCATTTCCGCCGGCGCTTCGGTGCCTGGCGTGAACTGGAAGACCATCTTCACGCCGTCGATCGTCGTCGTCTCGCCTGTCTCGCCGATCTCCTTCGTCGGTGGGATCAGTGACGATGTGCCGGTGGAAAGTCCCGGTCCGATGCCCGCGTTGACGAGACCGTCCGCGCCCTTCGGCAGCGGAATGCCGAACTGGTACATCGCGCGCCGCTGCATGGCGGGGCCAGCGATCACATTCTCACCGACGGCCGCCTCGAGAAATCCTTCCGGCGCGATCACCTGCACCTTGCCCGCGCGCACGTCGGCAAGCTGCACAATGCCCGCCGTCCCGCCAAAATGGTCGGTGTGCGAGTGGGTGTAGATCACGGCTGTCACCGGGCGCGCGCCCAGATGCTCGTTCGCGAGATCGAGCGCCGCCTTGGCCGTCTCGTTCGAGCCCAGCGTATCGATCACGATCCAGCCGGCATCCCCCTTCACGAAGGTGATGTTGGCGAGATCGAAGCCGCGCACCTGCCAGATCCGCTCGCTCACCTGGAACAGGCCGTGCTTCGCCATCAGCTGGCCCTGCCGCCACAGGCTTGGGTTCACGGTCTCGGACGCCGCCCCTCTCAGAAAGTCGAAGGCGGCGAGATTCCAGACCGGCTGGCCAGTCGCCGTCGTGATCATCGGGTCCTTGCGGGTTGCGATGAAGCCGCGCGCCGCGAAGTCGAAATCGCGCGCGTCCGCGAAATTGCGCTCGCTACGCACCACCCCATGCGCCGCACGCGTGAAGGACGAAGGCGCCTCTGCCCCTGCCAGCGGCGCTGCCGCGGGAGGTCCTTCCGCCACACTCGTACAGCTGGCAAGCGCCAGCGCGCTGATCCCGATCAGCAGAGCCGATTTCATCCGAACCTCCCACGTCTGTCCGTTTGATAGGAGCGCGGCAATGGCCGGTCCACCGCAAAGTCGTGCGGGTGGACGCGGGCCCGGATGCGCCCCATCCTTCTCCGGGCGGCAAGGAGATCATCATGGATGGCGCGACAATCAGCTTGCTGGTCGGCGGGATCGGCGCGGGCGCCGTGCTTCTGATGTTCGCGATGTCGCGCAAGCCGGTGAAATGCCCTGCCTGCGGACGCGAACAGCCCCTGCGGCGCGCGCCCGCGTCGATGGAGCAGGCGATGTGGGGCGGCTCCACCTGCGAGGGCTGTGGCGCCAATCTGGACTCCCGCGGTCGTCTGAAGTCGAAGAAGTAGGGCTTCTCTCGACGGCGCGGGAACCGTCCGCCCATCCGCGCATTGAGGAGCGTCCCCGGGGAATTGGATTATGCAGCTGAATGTTCGCGCTGAACTCGTCTTCGACTTCGGGACGGGGTCCGAGGCAATCGTTTCTGTTCAAGCCGCGCATTCGCCCGACCAGACCGTGCTGTCCGAGCGCCTGCTCCTGAGCCCCGAAACCCGGATCGTGCAGGACCAGGCCGATGCTCGCGGCGAGCGCCGCTTCCGCGCGCGCTTCGAGGGGCAGGCCAGCATCCTCTACGAGGCGCTGGTCGACAACGGCCGGCGGATCACGCTTCCGGCGTCAGCGCACAAGTTGAACTGGCTCAGCCTGCCGCAGAACGTGCTGCCCTACCTGACGCCAAGCCGCTATTGCCCATCCGACCGCTTCCTGCTGTTCGCCAACCGGGAGTTTGGGTCGATCGCGGCGGGCGGGGCGCAGGTCCTGTCCGTGCTCGACTGGATCCACGAGCATGTCGATTACACGCCTGGCGCAAGCAATAGCGAAACGACCGCCGAGCAGACATTTGTGGATCGCGCAGGCGTCTGCCGCGATTTCAGCCATCTCGGCATCACGCTGTGCCGCGCGCTCAACATGCCCGCCCGCGCCGTCAGCGCCTATGCCTGGCAGCTTGATCCACCGGATTTTCATGCCGTGTTCGAAGTCTATCTCGACGGTGGCTGGTGGCTGGTTGATCCGACGCGCCTTGCGCCCGTCGAGGGCCTCGTGCGCATCGGCATCGGGCGCGACGCCGCCGACATCGCTTTCCTCACCACGACGGGCCCGTGCATGAGCGTGTCGCAGAGCGTCACGGTTGTGGAAGCCGCAGGCGCGATTGCGGGCTGATCATGCCCACCGTCCGCAAAGAGTCAGGCCTTGAGACGATCTGCCCGCTGCGGATTGTTGGCGTTGAGCCATGCATCCGTCATGGGCGTCATCCAGCGGCAGGCGTCATCGATGAAGACCAGCGCCTTCATGGCGTCCGCCGAGGGGCGTGTCGCCATCGCATAGGCCAGCCCCATGTCGCGCGTGCGGTTGGGATAGTTCAGCGTGAACAGGTCGCGCCGAAGGTCGGCGTCTTCCGTGTAGATCTGCTCGCGCTCTGTCACCAGGGCAAAGCCTGCGGCGAGCACCGAATGCCCCGCATCCATCGCGGCTGCGCGCACCCGCTCCGGCGAGCGCGCGGCGGCCAGACGCCCGGCCGCGTTCAGCATGCGCGGCCGGAAGCCGAGAATGTCGCCATTCATCACGGCGGAATCGAGTTTCTGCGGCGCCAGCATGCGCGTCATGTTGCGCCCGGCTATGCAGACCGAGTTGACCGCCAGCCGGAAGCGGGCAGGCGAGAAGGCGCCGTCCGTGGTGAAGACGTCCTTCCAGGAAAACACCGCAATCGCCACGCGGCCGACGCGGGGATGACGGCGGCGGAGTTGAGCGGCCAGCGCGGCCCCCCAGCTATCGCTGCCCTGCCGCTCATGATGCGTCGCGCCGAGGCGCAGCAGAATGAAAACTGCGAGACCGCCCGGCCGTCCGCGCGCTGCTGGGCCGGAAAGGTAGACGGAATGAAGATG
>CAIKXW010000326.1 GCA_903831485.1 uncultured Alphaproteobacteria bacterium
GGCTGAGCCCGTCTCGCGGCGACCATCTTTTTCCATGGTCACGGCAATGTTCACGCGCACCAGCGGCCGCGCCTCGGCGACGCTTGCGCCCCCCGAGCGGATGATCTCGACAGCGGTGCGTGATCCCGCGAGCGACACGGACACCTGCACGACGCGCGGATCGCTTGCGCGACACCACGCGTCGATTTCCGCGAGCAGCCCCGTCTTGGTCACGAAGTCGGGCGACGCGGTGGGGTCGACGTCCGCATAGAGCCGGCGATTCACCGGCGTGGGGCCCATGGCGAGCTTGCTCGAGCGTCCGCGCTTGGCGGCCGCAGCGGATGTCGCGGCGCGCTGCAGGGACGCTTTGGAAATCTCGCTTGCGTGCGCATAGCCGGTGGTTTCCCCCGACACGACCCGCAGGCCAAAGCCCTGGCCGCTATCGTAGGAAGCAGACTTCAGCCGGCCATCATCGAACAGGAAGCTCTCGGAGCGTACCGATTCGACATAGATTTCGCCGTCCTCGGCGCCTGCCAGCGCCTCGTCGAGGATGCTTGCGGCCTTCGACACGCCGATGCCGGCTTCCTCGATCAAGCTGCGGTCGGTCATCGTGCGCCTTTCGACAAAATCTATGCGTCCACCCAAGATAGGGTGCCGCAGCCTGGAATGACAACGCAGCGCTTGTGCGTCAGCTTCCTGCGGGAACAACCGTGAAGCGGGCCATCTGGGCTGCGGCCTGCTTGAAGTCCGGGTTCAGCTTCAGCGCCTGGCGGAAGTCTTCATAGGCGGACTGGAGGTTTCCGAGTTTCTCGTGCGTCAGACCGCGATTGTAGAAACCGACCGTGCGCGCATCCTCCGACTCGGAGCCGACCCCCTCGTTCAGGGCGGCCAGCGCTTCTGGATAGCGCTGGAGGTTGTAGTATGCGGCGCCAAGATTGACCTTCGCTTCCTTGAGGTCAGGCATCAGCCGCAGGCTGTTCTCGTAATCCCACATGGCTTTTGTGTTGTTTCCCGCGCGCATGTGGAGGATGCCGCGATTGGTGTAGGTCGCGGCCTTGTCCCTGCGCTTCAGCGTCTCGTTTGTGATCGCGAGATTGCAGATTTCCATTGCCTTCTGCGGGGCGACTCGCTGGTCATCCGCCGCCTCGTAACAGGCTTGTCCAAGCCCGCCGCCGATCACCGTCACGGCGCCTTGTGCAAACGCAGCTGGGGATAGCAGAAGGCTCGCTGCGAGAGCCGAAATGCCTAGTACAAACCGGGTGCTCATCTTTCCAACTCCTTGGGCCTCTGGTAGCGACCTCGCGCCATCCCGACGATTCGGCGCCCCTGCGACACTATGCATGGCAGGCGGTCGAAGCGGAGTGGTGGCGGCGGGCAGCATATCACGCTAAAGCCCGGTTTTCACGCATCTGGCTGGAGGATGTGCGCAACATGCTGCGAGGAGCTTGGAAACTCGGGGTGCTCGGCGCGGCAAGCCTTGCGGCTGCCGTCCCTGCCTGGGCTGCGCCCACCCTGGGAGGCATCGATTTCCAGACGCCGGCCACGGAGACCGCACGACACGTGCAGGCCTTCCATTTCGAGGTGCTGATCATCATCACGGTGATCACCGCCCTCGTCACCGCGCTGCTGATCTGGGTCATGATCCGCTACAACCGCAAGGCCAGCCCGACGCCCAAGAAGTTCAGCCACAACACCGCTGTCGAGATCGTCTGGACCGTGCTGCCCGTGCTGATTCTCGTCTGGATTGCCAAGGGCTCGTTCCCGCTGCTTTACGAACAGGACGTGATGTTCAACGGCGAGCAGGTGCCGGAAGAGCAGGTCGTTGACATCAAGATCTACGGCAACATGTGGTACTGGGACTACACCTACAATCAGAACACGGACCAGGAGTTCGTCGTCGAAAGCCGCATGCTGCGCGCCGGCGACGCTGACCGCCCGCTGGACACCGCGCGCGGCGACATTGCGCAGCTCTCGGTCGACTACCCGATGGTCGCGCCGGTTGGCCGCCACGTCCGTCTCAAGATCACGGCGCGTGACGTCATCCACTCGTGGGCGATGCCGCAATTCGCGCTCAAGGTCGACGCCGTGCCGGGTCGCCTGAACCAGCTCTGGTTCAAGGTCGACCAGCCGGGCATTTATTACGGCCAGTGCTCCGAGCTCTGCGGCAAGGACCACTCCAACATGCCGATCGAGCTGTGGGCGCTGCCCCAGCAACAATACGACCAGTGGCTGGTCGCCGCGCAGGCCGACCCGGCGAACGGGGGGCGTGCCTATCTGGACAGCCTGCCGCGTCCGGGTGTGACCCAGCTCGCCGCCGCCGAATAAGATCAGGGAGCCGTTCGATGTCCAGCGATGCAAAACACGCGGCGGACCACGGTCATGGGCACGAACACGCCCACGACCACCAGGATCCGAAATGGTACAGCCCAGCACGTTGGCTGTTCTCGACCAACCACAAGGACATCGGGACGCTCTACCTCGTCTTCGCGCTGATGGCGGGCGTGGTCGGCTTCGTGTTCTCCGGCTTCATGCGGGCGGAACTTGCGGAGCCCGGCCTGCAGCTGTTCAACGGCACTGCCTTTGGCGGCTTCTTCGGCAACGAGCACAAC
>CAIKXW010000327.1 GCA_903831485.1 uncultured Alphaproteobacteria bacterium
GGCGATGTGGTGCTGGATGGGCTGTTCGGCGCTGGGTTGTCGCGGCCATTGCAAGGCGAGGCGGCGTTTGCGGTGGAGCAGGTGAATGCGTCCGGCGCGCGCGTGGTGGCGATCGATGTGCCGTCAGGCGTGGTGGGGGACACGGGCGTGGTTGCTGGTCCCGCAGTACGCGCGGATGTGACGGTGACGTTCTGCTGCAAGAAGCCGGCGCATGTATTGCAGCCGGCGATGGAGTTGTGTGGTGCGGTGATCGCGGCGGAGATCGGGTTCTCGGATTTTGTCGAGACGGCCGGCGGCGGCGTGCTGCACCAGAACGGGCCTGGGCTGTGGCTTGGTCGCTATCCGTGGCCCGAGGCGAGCGGGCACAAGCACAAGCGCGGAAGGCTGGGCGTGGTGACGGGGCCGATCAGTTCTACGGGCGCGGCGCGACTGGCGGGACAGGCGGGGCTGAGGGTCGGCGCGGGCACGACACGACTCTTGTGCCCTCCCTCTGCGCTGATGGTTGTGGCCTCGTCTGTGACGGCGCAACTGGTGAGCAGCTTTGCGGATGCGCACGCGCTGCTGGCGCTGACCGAGGATATGCAGGCGGTCGTGATCGGTCCGGCGGCGGGCGTGACCGAAGCGACGCGGGCGAATGTCGAGGCGCTGGCGAAGGCGGACCGGACGCTGGTGCTGGATGCCGACGCGATCACGGTGTTCGCCGGGGATGTGGAGACGCTCGGAGGTTTGCTCGAGGCGCCCTCTGTGATGACACCGCATACGGGCGAGTTCGACCGGCTGTTTCCGGGGCTGCGCGAGCAGTCGGCGAGCAAGATCGAGGCGACGCGGGCGGCAGCGAAGCGGGTTGGCGCGGTGGTTGTGCTGAAGGGATCGGACACGGTGATCGCGGCCCCGGATGGACGGGCGGTGGTGAACACGCATGCGACGCCGTTCCTGGCGACCGCTGGGTCTGGCGATGTGCTGGCGGGGATCATCGGCGGGCTGCTGGCGCAGGGGATGGGTGTGTTCGATGCGGCTTGCGCGGGCGTGTGGATGCATGGCGATGCCGGGTTGCGCACGGGGCCCGGGATGATCGCGGACGATCTGGACGCGGCGCTGCGCGGGACGATTGCCGGGCTTTACGCGCAGGCGCGGCCGCCGCGCTGAACAGCGTCACGCAACTGTAATGCAGACGAGGCATGCATGGCGCACAGTGATGGAGGGTTTCATGCGCAGGATTGTGGTGTCGCTTCTGGTTCTTGGCGTGCTGGCCCCCGCGCCGGCGGTTGCGCATGACAGCGACAGCGTCGCGACAGCGCGGCGGATCGAGTTTCCGAAGTTGCCGGACGGGCGCTCGGTGCTGGCGGTCGACCTGCACACCCACAGCGTGTTCTCGGATGGATCCGTGTGGCCGGACGTGCGCGTCGAGGAAGCCAAGCGCGATGGGTTGTTCGCGCTGGCCGTGTCCGAGCATCTCGAATACCAGCCGAAGGCGGCCGACATTCCGCACCCCGATCGCAACCGCTCTTTCGCGATCGCGAGCCAGGCTGCGATCGTGAAGCCGGACGCCACGGGCGCGAACAGGGCGCCTTTGCTGGTCGTCAACGGGTCGGAGATCACCAAGCTGGCGATCCAGCCCGGCCACATGAACGCGGTTTTCATCACCGACGCCAATGCGATGCTGCCCAAGGCGGGGCTCAATCCGGTGGATGCCGCGCGCGAGCAGTTGAAGACGGCGAATTCGCAGGGCGGGTTCACCTTCTGGAACCATCCCTACTGGACGTCGCAAACGCCGAACGGGATCGCGACGATGGATCCGGTGCATGCCGATTTCATCAAGCAGGGCCTGCTGCATGGTATCGAGGTGGCCAATGGCGCTGACATGTCGGACGAGGCGTTCAGGATCGCGCTGGACAATAACCTGACGATTCTTGGCACGTCCGACATCCACGGCCTGATCGATTGGGACTATGATCTCGCCAATGGCGGGCACCGGACGGCGACGCTGGTGCTGACTCGCTCGGAGACGGAGGCCGGCGTGAAGGCCGCATTGCGGGCGGGCGACACGGTTGCGGTCTACAACGACAACCTGATCGGGAAGAAGGCAAACGTCGAAGCGGTGGTGCGCGCGACGCTCAAGATGGAAATAGGCGAGGCCGTGCCGCGTTCGACCGTGCAGGGCGTGAGCATCATCAACGACAGCCCCGTCGACTACATCATCGAGAATCTGGGGCCAAACGACGCCTATGACGAGGGGCACGTTTTCACGGTGAAGTCCGGGTCAACCTTCACTCTCCTGATGAAGAATGTGCCCGATCCAGCGAAGCTGGCGCTCAATTTCAAGGTCCTGAACGCTTACGTGGCGCCGCGCGAATACCTGACGCTGCAGCTTCGGGATGTGACGCCCTAGCCCTGCAAAACCGATCTTGCAGTATGTCTCGGGTCGGGCGACACGAGGCTATTGCAACGATTGCGGGGGATGCGGCGTGACACGGATCCAGGACGCACAGGACGACATGCGCGATGGCTACCATAGCGGCGCGCCCGGGGTGCTGGCGTCGTCGCTGGCGTGGAGTACGGCGGCGGCGTCAGTCGTGCTGCTGTCGCCGCAGCAGGCGGTGTGGGTATTGTTCTTCGGCGGGATGTTCATCTTTCCGGTGGGAGTGGTGATCGGCAAGATACTGGGCGGCCGGGCGAGTCACTCCAAGGGCAATCCGCTGGCATCCCTTGCTACGGCGAACACAGTCTGGATGCTGCTCTGCTTCCCGCTCGCCTTTGCCGCGCAGATGCAGATGATCGAATGGTTCTTCCCCGCTGTACTGCTGATCATTGGCGGGCGGTATCTCACCTTCGCGGTGATTTACGGGATGAAGATTTATTGGGTACTGGGCTTTGCGCTTGCGGGAGTAGGGATGGCGACAGGCTATCTTGCGGTGGCGCCGATCGTGTCGGCGGCGGCGGGGGCGGGGATCGAGCTGGTGTTAGCGATTGTGCTGTTCGTGCTGCATGGCCAGTGGGTTCGCGGGAGGACGGCGCCCGCGGCGGCCTGACGGCTTGCGGTCGCTGCGCGGCGGGGTGATCATCGCAGCATGTCCGATCGATATCGTACCTTCCGGGACTTCTATCCGTTCTATCTGAGCGAGCATGTGAACGTGGTCAGCCGTCGGCTGCACGTGATCGGCACGAGCATTGTGGTGCTGTGCCTGTTTGCGTCGGTGTGGTTTCTCGATTGGCGCTGGCTCGTGGCTATCCCGTTCATCGGGTATGGATTTGCCTGGGTGGGGCATTTCTTCTTCGAGAAGAACCGGCCGGCGACGTTCAAGTATCCCGGCTTCAGCCTGATGGGCGATTTTCGCCTGTGGTGGGAGACGGTGACGGGCGAGCGCAGGTTCTAGAGCTTCTGGTGTTCACAGGCTGCGGGGTCTAGAGAGCGCGGATGAGCGATCTCGACACATGGCGGCGCAAGCTGAAGTTCCGGGCGGACCGGCGGGGGATGCGGGAGCTGGATCTCTACATGCAGCAATTCACGGACGCGCATCTGGCGCGGTTCGACGAGCGCCAGTTGCAGGAGTTTGAAGCGGTTCTGGATATCCCGGACCAGAACGTTCTCGACTGGATCATGGGGCGGAGCGACCCGGATGCGGCGCTGAGGTCGGAAGTGCTCGACCTGCTACTTTCATTCCGATATGCCCCGCCTAGATAAGTGAAGCGGCGCGCATCGGCGTCGCGGAAATTTGGAACGACGTTGCCGGCCTGACGCTCATCGAGGCGTCCGGGTGAATGATCTATTTTGTGAGTGAGTTCTGATGCGGGTCTGGGACGCTCTGGCCAGCCAGAAGAAGCCGGTACGGGTCTATGAGACGCCGTTCATTGCGGACGTGCGTCTCATGGCGGAGGCGGCGCAGAAGCGGGGCGGGGCGTCGCTCTACATCGCGCGGGATGAGCGGCATGCGTTCATGGCGGCGGCGGCGGCACGGTTCTTTGCGCCGCTGCTGGAAGTGATCAACCTGCCGGCGTGGGACTGCCTGCCGTATGACCGGGTCAGCCCGTCGCCCGGCGTGGCGGCGCAGCGGTGTGCGGCGCTGGCGCAGCTGGCGAGCCGGAATGTGGGGTCGCCGCCGGCGCTGGTGGTGACGACGGCATCGAGCGCGGTGCAGCGCGTGCCGCCGCGGTCTCATATGGGGCTGGCCGGGTTTGTGGCGCGCGTGGGCGATAGTGTGCCGACGGACAAGGTTCGGGCGTATCTCGACATCAATGGCTACAGCCGCGCGTCGACCGTGCGCGAGCAGGGCGAGTATTCGACGCGCGGGGGCATCGTCGACATCTTTGCGGCGGGCATGCCGGAGCCGGTCCGGCTCGACTTCTTTGGCGACGAGCTGGAGGGGGCGAAGTACTTCGATCCGGAGACGCAGCGCTCGACGGTGGAGCTTAAGGAGATCGTGCTTGCGCCGGTGAGCGAGATTGATTTCTCGGACGAGGCGCTTTCGCTGTTGCGGAAGAGTTTCCTGGCGGCGTTTGGCTCGCCCGGGGGCGACCCGACATACGAGGCGGCGCGGGAGCGCATTCGCCGGCAGGGCGTGGAGCAGTGGCTGCCGCTGTTCTACGAGCAGCTGGAGACGGTGTTCGACTATGTCGGCGAGAAAGCGCTGATCGGGCTTGATCCGCAGACGGCGGAGGCGGCGAGCGAGCGGATCGCGCAGGCGGAAGAATATTTCGAAGTACGGCGGAGTTCGGCGAAAGCGGGCGGGCTGACGCAGCATGTGTTGCCGCCGGAGCGGTTGTATCTGACGCCGGCGGAGCTGGGCGATGCGCTGAATGCACGGGCTACCGTATCGTTCACGACGCAGAATGCGCCGGAGCAGGCGGCGGGGCAGATCGAGGGGCTGGTCGGGCGCGCAAAGCCGGGGCGGAGCTTCGTCCTGGAGCGGGCTGATCCGAACGCGAACCTGTTCGATGCGGTCGTACGTCACATCCGCGAGCGGCAAGCGGCGAACAAGAAGGTGATTGTCGCGGCGTGGAGCGTGGGCTCGGCGAGCAGGCTGGTTGGCATTCTCGATGACCACGGCATTCCGAATGCGAAGTCGGTGAAGTCCTGGCCCGAGGTGGCCAAGGGACAGGTGGCGGTTGCGGAGATCGCGGTTGAGACGGGGTTCGAGGACGATGACCTCGTCATCATCTCCGAGCAGGACATGCTTGGCGACAAGCTGGCGCGACCTCGGAAGCGAAAGTCGTCGGCGGCGGTGATCGCCGAAGCGGCTGCGATGTCCCAGGGCGATCTCATCGTGCACGTCGAGCATGGCGTGGGGCGGTATGAGGGTCTGAAGACTGTCACGGTGAACCAGGCGCCACATGACTGCCTCGAGCTGGTCTATGCGGGTGGGGACAAGATCCTTCTGCCGGTGGAGAACGTGGAGCTGATCTCGCGCTATGGCGCTGAGAGCGGCGAGGGCGCGCTCGACAAGCTGGGCGGCGCCGGTTGGCAGTCGCGCAAGGCGCGGGCCAAGAAGAAGATCATGGACATGGCGGACGAGCTGATCAGGCTCGCCGCCGAGCGCGAGTTGAAGACGGCGCCGAAGACGGATTCAGCCGATGGCGTGTTCCGGGAATTCGCGGCGCGCTTCCCCTACGAGGAGACGGATGACCAGCTTTCGGCCATCGAGGATGTGATCAAGGACCTGACATCGGGCAAGCCGATGGATCGCCTGATCTGTGGCGACGTTGGCTTCGGCAAGACGGAAGTGGCGTTGCGGGCAGCTTTCCTCGTGGCGATGTCGGGCATGCAGGTGGCTGTGGTGGCGCCGACGACGCTCCTGTCGCGGCAACATTTCCAGACATTCTCGGAGCGGTTTGCAGGCTGGCCTATCAAGGTGCGGCACCTGTCGCGCTTCGTGACGTCTAAGGAGGCGGCGCAGACGAAGGAGGAGATCAACTCGGGCGAGTGCGATGTCGTGGTGGGCACGCATGCGCTGCTGGGCAAGGGGATCGATTTCAAGCGGCTGGGCATGATCGTTGTCGACGAGGAGCAGCGCTTTGGCGTAAAGCACAAGGAGCGGCTGAAAGAACTGAAGGCGGACGTGCATGTGCTGACGCTGTCGGCGACGCCGATTCCGCGCACGCTGCAGATGGCGCTGACGGGCATTCGCGACCTGTCGATCATTGCGACGCCGCCGATCGATCGCCTGGCGGTGCGGACGTATGTGGTGGAGTTCGATCCGGTGACCGTCCGCGAGGCGCTGCTGCGCGAGCGGTATCGCGGCGGGCAGTCTTACTTCGTAGCGCCGAAGGTGGCGGACCTGCCGTTCCTTGAGCGGTATCTGCGCGAGCAGGTTCCGGAGGTATCGTTCCTGACTGCGCATGGGCAGATGGCGGTGACGGACCTCGAGGATGTCATGGCCGGGTTCTATGACGGGAAGGCGGATGTGTTGCTGTCGACCACTATTGTGGAGTCAGGCATCGATATTCCCCGGGCGAACACGCTGATTGTGCATCGTGCGGACATGTTCGGATTGGCGCAGTTGTACCAGCTGCGTGGACGCGTGGGGCGCGCGAAGCTGCGGGCCTATGCGTATCTGACGACGCCGGACGATGAGAAGCTGACCGAGGGCGCAGAGAAGCGGCTGAAGGTGTTGCAGTCGCTGGATAGTCTCGGCGCGGGCTTCATGCTGGCGAGCCACGATCTCGACATGCGCGGTGGCGGGAACCTGCTAGGCGACGAACAGTCGGGCCATATCCGTGAGGTGGGCGTCGAGCTGTATCAGCAGATGCTGGAGGATGCGGTGAAGGCGCTGCGGTCGGGCGAGAGCCTGGATACGCATGAGGTGGCGGACGAGTGGTCGCCCCAGATCGATATTGGCGCGGCGGTGCTGATACCGGAAGGTTATGTGGAGGACCTCGCGACGCGGTTGTCGCTGTACCGGCGGCTTGCGGACCTAACGGATGAGGCGGATCGCGAGGCATTTGCAGCGGAGCTGATCGACCGGTTTGGGCCGCTGCCGGACGAGACCAAGCAGCTGCTGGAGATCACGGCGGTGAAGATCCTTTGCAAGCGGTTGGGTGTGGCGAAAGTGTCTGCCGGGCCGAAGGGCGCGCTACTGGCCTTCCGCGACAATGCTCCGCTGGATGGGGGCAAGCTGATCGCGTATGTCCAGAAACGGCCGAACCACCTGAAGTTGCGGCCGGACATGAAGCTGGTGCTGGGCGGAACCTGGCCGGATGCGGCGGGCAGGCTGGCGGGCGTGAAGAGCCTGCTGCGGGATATGAGCGGGCTGTTGTAGGGAGTTTGGGATGACGGGTCGGGTTGCGGGACGTGTAGCGCTGGTTACGGGAGCTTCCTCTGGTCTCGGCAAGCGCTTTGCGCAGGTATTGGCCGCACAAGGCGCGAAGGTCGTGGTCGCGGCGCGGCGCAAGGACCGGCTTGAGGACGTCGTGAAGGAGATCGGCGCCAACGCATTTGCGGTCCAGTGCGATGTGACCGACGAGGCGCAGGTGATCGCCATGTTCAATGCGGCCGAGGCGAAGTTCGGTTTGGTCGACACCGTCGTGAACAATGCCGGGATGACCCACGTCAACAATGCGGTGACGCAGGACATTGCCGACTTCCGGAAAGTCATGGACCTCAACGTGACGTCGGTGTGGTGCGTCGCGCGGGAAGCGGCGCGGCGGCTCATTCATGCGGGGCCGGAAAAGTCGGCGCGCGGGCGGATCGTCAATATCGCGTCGATGGCGGGGCGGATCGTGGTGCCGAATGTGTCGGCGTACAACGCCTCCAAGGCGGCGTGTGCACACCTTACGAGGTCGCTGGCGCGGGAGTGGGCGCGGTATGGCATCAATGTGAATGCGCTGTCGCCGGGCTATGTCGCCACGGAGCTGACCGAAGAATGGCTCAATGGCGAGGGCGGGGCGAAGATGATTGGCAAGTCGCCACGCCGACGGGTCATGGACGCGGGAAGCCTGGATGAGGCGCTGCTGTTCCTGTGCTCGGACAATGCGAAGTTCGTGACGGGGTCGGATGTGCTGGTGGACGACGCGCAGACGCTGGGTTGAGGCAGGGCGATCCCCTCTTTCCTAGATCGCTCCCGGCGGCGGCGCTGGAAATGCCAGTCCATCTGTACCGGCCACGCTGCTGCCTGCTGTGACTGCCGTGTAGATCGCTTCTCCGACCGGCGAGAAGCCGATGACCCGCGCTAGCAGGATTGTCGCAAGCAGTACGCCGATACCCCAGAACCAGGCGGCGTGCGGTTTACCATGCACGCGCCAGTCGCGCAGCATGCCGACGACCGGAAAGATTAGCGCGACAAGCCCGGCGGTTTCGAAGGCGTAAGGTGGAAGGAACGGCATGGGAAGAAGCCTGCCGAATCCGGGGCCCATCAGCATCACGAACGCCCCGATATGAAGGCGTGAATGCCAGTCGAAGTTGCGACGCATGATGATGGCTGCCGAGAACAGCGCGGCGAAACCTATCAGGGTCATCGGGTTTGCGATGAGGAAGTGCTGCGGCTGGAAGAAGAACGGCGTCCGCGCGGTTTGAATGGTGGCGATCGTCACAAGTGGGCCGAGGATCAGCAGGCCGATCGACCAGGCGACTGCGACGAACCCGAGCCTGCGGTGAAGAGCAAGGTTTCCGCCTGAGACCAGCCAGGCCTGCGTCACGGTAATGCCGACCCATCCCATGAAGATGATTGCGTGGGCGTGCACAATGGGCGGCGCAGAAAAGCTCGAGCGGCCGAGCGCAAGTTGCGTGACGAATCCCGCGACCAGCACAATGGCCATAACCGAAATGAGATTACGGAAGAAGCGGCGATCATCGGTCGTCGGGACGTCAAGTGCTGCGGTTGTCATTGTCGTCATCCCCATTTCGCCTGCCGGCCGACTGCCGATTTCCCCCACAGACTGTATGATGCGCAACCCCGGCCGCCGGCAAGCGTGTGCGAGGGTGCAGTCGTCGAGTTAATCTCAGGCCGGCACGCGAAGAATCTTCTCCATCGCGCGGCCCTTCGCGATCTCGTCGATCAGCTTGTCGAGATAGCGGATGTTCTGCATCAGCGGCTCTTTGATCTCTTCGACGCGGATGCCGCAGATGAGGCCGGTGATCTGGTCGCGCGCGGGATTGAGCTTTGGCGCCTTGGCGAAGAACCCTTCGAATGTCGTCTTATTCGCGATCTGCGCGTCGAGACCCTTCTGCGTGTAGCCGGTGAGCCAGCGGATGGCTGCATCGACTTCGGCTTTGGTGCGGCCCTTCTTCTCGGCTTTGGCGACGTACATAGGATAAACGCTCGCAAAGCTCATGGCGTAAATGCGTTGCCAGTTGGCGATTGTGCGTTCGGTCGTCTTCATATGCGATTTCCATGTGCGGCGACCACTTCAGGA
>CAIKXW010000328.1 GCA_903831485.1 uncultured Alphaproteobacteria bacterium
CGGCGTCGCGATCGCCTTGAGCCAGTCCGTCCACGCCGCCTCGTCCATCGCGCCGCGCGCCGCCGCGAACAGCACCGGCCGCGCCAGCCGCTCGCTCTCGCCGTGAATGTAGGCGTGCGCCTGCGGCGCCGCTTGCGCGCCAACGGCCGACACGATGAGCCGAAGGCCCTCGGCGTCGATCTTCGAATTCAGAGCAAGTTGCGTCAGGAGATCCGACCCATGCGCCACCGCGTGCCGCCACCCATCGGCATCGTCGAAGCCGCGATAGTCAGAAATGTTGATGAACCAGTGCTGCGCGTCGACCAGCAGCTTCACACGCTCATCGTCGGTGAGAAACGCCTGCACGCGATCGGCCCGCGCCACTTCGGAAAGCACCAGCGCCGCGAACGACTGCCCGATGCCGTACGGGTCCGGCGCCTGCAGCCGCGCCGTCAGATCGACAAGCAACACCCGCATCGTCGCATCATCGAGCTGCCGGGCCCGCAGCATGTGGGTCAGCGCCTCGAACGCGATTCCATCGCGCAGGGCGGGTTCTGGGCTCGCCAGGCAAGCGGTGATGGCCATCGCAAATGCCTGGCGCTCAGGCTCATCCGCGATCTCGAACTTGGCCGCCTTCAGCCCATCCAGCCGCGCCCGATCCCAACCGGCTGGCGGGCATCCGGCGGGCTGCACCATAGGCGTCGCCGCGCCCGATAACGGCGGGTAAAGTATCCAGCCGCCGCCAAAATCCCCTCCGGCAGCCGGCATTCTGGGGTCGCCGGAGTTTGCGCACGCCGTCAGGGCCAGCGCCAATGCCAAAGCCGGAGTTTTCTTCATGGCGCAGCCCCCGCTTGTCACCGCGCACTATGTCACCCGCCGCCCGCAGACGCCAATGCGTGATCGACTTTAGCGACAACCTGCGCTTTTACTCCGTTGCTGCTTTCAACGATGCCCACCTGCCAAGGAAACTGCATGAACCGCCTTGTCCCGCTGTCCGCCCTTGCCGCATGCCTGCTGGCCGCCTGTTCGCCGTCAGCGCCGGCGCCGCAGGTCGCAGAAACGCCCCGCGCAGAAGCCGCGGACGAAGGCGGCCACGACGGCCCCCTCGTGCCGATGATGACCTGCGATTCGAACGCGATGTTCAACGCATCGACAACAAAGTCCTCGTTGATCGCAGCACACGGCGCGGAGAATGTCCGTGAGGAAAAAGCGCCGTGGGTCGACAGCGAACTCGACGCCGTCGTTCTGTGGCCTGACGATCCCGCCATGCGCGCCGAGGTCCTCTGGTTCGGCGACAAGGCGGGCATGCCGGAAGCCGCCCGCGTCTCCGGCGGACCGGAATCTCTGTGGGTCGGACCCGAGGGTCTCCTGCTGGGCGCGACCATCGCCGACATCGAGGCGGCCAATGGCGGACCCTTCATGATGACCGCCTTCGAGAACCACAACCACGGCGAAGTCTCGAACTTCCTCAGCGGCAAACTCGACGCCGAAGTTGGCGGCTGCCGCGTCAGCCTCGCGCTCGACGCCGCGCCGGATGCGCCGGAAGCCGCGGTGGCAGCCCTCTCAGGCGACTCCGAAAAATCCTTCCGCTCCGACAGCCCCGAAGTGCGC
>CAIKXW010000329.1 GCA_903831485.1 uncultured Alphaproteobacteria bacterium
CGTGATTGCCGGCGTGCCGGCGCCCGAATTTGGCAAGGGCGTGTACCGCGTGACCGACCTGGTCGAGAAACCGGCGCGCGAAGACGCGCCGTCAGACCTCGCCATCATCGGCCGCTACATCCTCACGCCCGACATCTTCCCTGCCCTGCACGAGACCGCGAAGGACAAGTCTGGCGAAATTCAACTGACCAACGGCTTGCGCAAGCTGCTGCAGTCGAGGCCCATCTATGCCTACGAGGTGGACGGCGTCCGCCACGACACCGGTAACAAGCTGGGGTTCCTGAAGGCGACCGTGTACTTCGCGATGAAGCGACCTGAACTCGCAGGACCTTTCCTGAAGTACCTGAAAGACGTTACGTCGCGCTCGTAGGCCCGGGACTTCAGTCCCGGCCGCGCTGGCGGGCCTACAGACCCGCCTCTACGTTGTGGGTTTGGTGTCCGCCTTGGTTTCAGTCTTCGTGGCGGTCTTGGTTTCCGTCTTCGTTTCGGTCTTCGAGTCGGACTTGGTCTCACCCGCCGGCGTGCTGGCGCTGCTCTCTTTCGCTGACCCGGTACCAAGATCGCTCTTGCCGCCGCGGCCGTAGTCGGTCAGGTAGAAGCCAGGCCCCTTGAACTGGATCGCCGGCGACGAGAACAGCTTGCTCACGGCGCTGCCACACTTCGGGCAGATATCAATCGGCGCGTCCGAGTACTTCTGAATCACTTCGAAGCGGTGCGCGCAAGCGCTGCATTCATATTCGTAAAGCGGCATGTTATTACTCCAGCACCACGTCTGACGACCCATCAAGCATGAGACGCCGCAAGGCCCAGAAGGGCGCTGAGCCCTGGGCCAGCAGCGCATCGTGGAACGCGCGCAGCGAGGGCTTGCCGCCTTGCTGCTCGTACCAGTCGCGGCGCAGTTTCAGCAGCATCAGTTTGCCTGCCGAGTACACAAGATACGTCGGATCGAAGGTGCCGCGCTCGGCTTCGCGCCGGGCATTGGCTTCTTCCAGGAAGGCTTCGTCGCGGAAGAACCGCACGCCCTGCTCCACTGACCAGTCTTCCGTGTGCAGGCGGATGCCGACAACAAAGCGGGCGAGGCGGACCAGCGCCTCGGCCAGTTGGGCCAGCTTCAGCGACCGATCGCCCTTGCCGAAGCCGGCCTCGAGCATCATCTGCTCGCAGTAGTGGGCCCAGCCTTCCATGTAGGAGGCGGGTGCGAACATCGTCGAGCGGCGCACCTTTGAATCGACCTTCCGCAAGTGCTGATAGTGCAGGAAGTGTCCGGGGTACACCTCGTGGATCGAGATGTTCCACAGGGTCGGCGTGTTGAAATCGCGCAGGTGCTCGAGCTTGCGCTCCGCGTCCCACTTCTGATCGACGTCGGTCAGGTAGTACATCGCGCGCGACGGCTTCGATTCGTAGGGCCCAGGCGTCCACATGCTGGCCGACGACCAGCGGAAGAACTCTGGCGTGGCGGCGACGGCGACTCCGGAGCTGTCGGGAATGCTGACGACAGGGTTGCGGGACAGGAAGGTGTGGAGCTCGTCGAGTTGCTCACGCGCGGTAGCGATCAGGGCGCCGGGTGCCGGATGCTGCGCCTTCGCTTTTCGCCACGCTTCAATCGGGTCGCCGCCATTGCGTCCGCCGGCCAACTGGCGGAACTCTTCCTGCGTCGCCGCCATTTCGCGCATGGCAATGGCCAGCAGGCGATCGACTGGAAGCGTAATTCCCTCTTCCAACCGTAGCTTCTGTTCGAACTTGTCGCGGCCGAGGCGAAACGACCCCTTGGCCTTGGGCCGAATGTCGTTCTCGAGGTCATCGACGTAGGCGCCAATCGTCCGCACCGATTCGGTGCACGCATCGTCGAGGTCGCCGAGCAGGTGGATATCATCGATATTTGAGAAGGCGCGGGGCAGATCGCTCTTAATGAACGACATGGCGCCGCGCCAGGTGTCGATGCCAACCTTCACGAAGATGGCGGGCGGATCCTTGATGTTGTCGCGGGCGGCCTGCACGAGCCGCGGGACCTGGCGCAGCTTGGACAGGACCCGGCAAGCCCGATCGGTCTCGGGGGAGTGAGTGAAAATGGCCTGGGCGGCCAGGCTCGAGGCCAGAATATCGGCGTAGACGTGCGGATTGCGCTCCCACGGCCGCGTCGCTTCCAGGTCGAATTGGCGAGCCCTGATGTTCGCCGCCACGATCTGGTGCTCAACTTGCTCCCGAAGCGGGAGGTTCGCGTGCGGAATGCTGTCGAGCCGCCGGGCGAAGCCGGAAAGGGCGCTCGTGTGGCTATCGATGGCCGTACGCCGGAAGTCCTCCAGCAGGTCGTCATGGATGTGTACACCGTCCATGGTC
>CAIKXW010000330.1 GCA_903831485.1 uncultured Alphaproteobacteria bacterium
ACAAGATGGACCTGGTGGACTACAGCCGGTCGCGCTTCCACGAGATCGTGGCGAGTTATCTGGCCGTGGCCGAAAATCTCGGCTTCGAGTCGATCACGCCAATCCCGATGTCGGCGCTGAACGGCGACAACATCATCAACACGTCGGAGGCCATGGCCTGGCACGCTGGCCCGACCTTGCTGGAGCATCTCGAGAAGATCGAGATTTCCGACCAGCGCGCCGATGCGCCCTTCCGCCTGCCTGTCCAGTGGGTGAACCGCCCCAATCTCGATTTCCGGGGCTTCTCGGGCACAGTGATTTCGGGCTCTATCAAGCCGGGCGACGAAGTTGTCGTCGCGAAGTCTGGCAAGATTTCGAAGGTGAAGGCGCTGGTCACTGCCGATGGCGACTTGGCCGTCGCCAGGGCTGGCGAGGCGATCACGCTGGTGATCGAGGACGAGATCGACGCTTCGCGCGGGGACGTGTTCGCCGTGCCGGATGCGCGGCCGGAAGTCTCGAACCAGTTCACCGCCAACATCCTCTGGATGCATGAAGACCCGCTGACCACGGGCCATGCCTATGTGCTGAAGATCGGTTCGCAGACAGTGCAGGCGGCGGTGACGTCGATCCGGCACAAGATCGACATCAACACGCTGGAGAAGGGTCCGGGTTCATCGCTGGGGCTGAACGAGATCGGATTCTGCAACATCTCGGCGAACCAGCCGATCGCGTTCGACGCCTACAAGACGATCCGCGAGGCGGGCGCCTTCATCCTGATCGACCGTTTCACCAACCTCACGGTTGGGGCTGGCATGATCGAGTTTTCGCTGAACCGCGCCACCAACGTCCACCGCCACGCGATGGATGTCACCAAGTCCAGCCGCTCGCTGATCAAGGGTCACAAGCCGGCTGTGCTCTGGTTCACGGGCCTGTCCGGCGCGGGCAAGTCGACCATCGCCAACATCGTCGAACGCAAGCTCTCGGCGATGGGCGCGCACACCTACTCTCTCGACGGCGACAACATTCGCCAGGGCCTCAACAAGGACCTCGGCTTTACCGATCAGGACCGGGTGGAGAACATCCGCCGCATTGGCGAGGTGGCGAAGCTGTTCGTTGACGCCGGCATGATCGTCACCGCTTCCTTCATCTCGCCGTTCCGCGTCGAGCGCGACATGGTGCGCGGGCTGGTCGAGAAGGGCGAGTTCTTCGAGGTGTTCGTCGACACGCCGCTGCACCTCGCCGAGCAGCGCGATCCGAAAGGCCTCTACAAGAAGGCGCGCGCGGGCCAGATCCGCAACTTCACGGGCATCGACAGCCCTTACGAGGCGCCGATCTCGCCCGAGCTGCGCCTCGATACGTCGTCGGATACCGCAGACGCTCTGGCCGACCAGATCATCGACCATCTGCGGCAGGCGGGCATCATCGGCTCGTATGGCGAGGCGCTGAGCGACTTCTCTATCTGACGCTTGCGCCGCCAAGTGTTATACTATAACAGGGGCGGATGACGAACTCCGAAGCCGCCATCGTCCTGGGCGCCGGTGCGCTTAGCGTGGCGGGCGTCGCGTTCGCATTGCTCGCGGCGAGCATCGCGCGGCGTATCGCTGATCTTGTCGGCATGATTGGCGGCATGGTGATCCTTTTCGTGGGGCTCACGCACCTTGCGCCGGAAGCCTTCGCGGCCGGTGATGTAGAGCGCATTTTCCTCGTCGGTGGCGCGGTTGTCGGAATTCTGCTGGAGGTCCTCTTCCGCACGCGTTCTGCGGCTTCGCCAGCTACCGAGCATATCGGGGCCTGGCTTGGTATCGTCGTGCTCGGCCTGCACTCCACGCTTGATGGCGCGGTCTACACAGCGGTGTTCTGGCACAACCACGCATCCGGTCTGATGGCGTCAGGCGGTTTGATCCTGCACGAGGCGCCGGAGGGCATTGTTGCAATGGCGCTGGCGCTTAAAGCGGGACTCAAGCCGCCGGTAGCCGCCGTTACCGCCGTGCTGGCGTCTTCCGTCACCACGCCGCTTGGCTGGATCATCGCGCATGCGATCGGGGAGTCGGGCCAGGGCGTGATGCAGATCATGTTCGCGGCTTCGGCGGGGCTGCTGCTCTATGTGGGCTGGCACATGATCGCTGGCGGCGTCCGGGCGCTGCGGCGGACCTGACGCACGGAATTCGGCAAAACCCGCGGACGTGCGCACAAGTCTTGCGAACTTTCGTCCTCAACCAGTATCGCGCGCGCTTCGTTCGCCCGGCCTTGCGGTATATATCTCCGTCAAACGCCGGAGACTCCAATGGCAGACCTGTTCGACAATCCACTTGGCACTGACGGCTTCGAGTTCGTCGAATACACCTCGCCCGACCCGCATACGCTGGGCAAGCTGTTCGAGGGCTTCGGCTTCACGGCGGTCTCGAAGCATCGCTCGAAGAATGTCCTTCGCTACAAGCAGGGCGACATCAACTTCATCCTGAACATGGAGCCGTCGGGCCAGCCGGCGGCGTTTCGCGGCGTGCACGGTCAGGGCGCCAATGCGATGGCGTTTCGTGTGAAGGACGCCGCCAAGGCCTATGCGGAGGCGATCAAGCGCGGCGCGGAGCCCGCCTTCACCAATGTCGGCCCGATGGAGCTGAACATTCCCGCCATCCAGGCGATCGGCGGGGCGTACATCTATCTCGTCGACCGCTATGGCGCGCACGGCATCTACGACATCGACTTCGTGCCGATCCCCGGCGCGGACGAGACGAAGAACTCCGTCGGCCTCACCTATCTCGACCACCTGACGCACAACCTGTTCCGCGGGAACATGGCGAAGTGGGCGGACTACTACGAGCGGATCTTCAACTTCCGCGAGATCAGGTATTTCGACATCGAGGGCAAGCAGACGGGTCTTGTGTCAAAGGCGATGACCAGCCCATGCGGCAAGATCCGCATCCCGCTCAACGAGAGCCGCGACGACAAGAGCCAGATCGAGGAATTCCTCAAGGACTATGGCGGCGAGGGCATCCAGCATATCGCGCTCGGCACGGACGATATCTACGCAAGCGTGGAGGCTTTGCGGAAGCGCGGCGTGCCCTTCCAGTCTGCGCCCGACACGTATTTCGAAGGCATCGGCCAGCGGCTCGGCCAGCATGGCGAGGATGTGGATCGCCTGCAGAAGAACCACATCCTCATCGACGGCGCGCCGACCAAGGGCCAGGGCCTGCTGCTGCAGATCTTCACCGCCAACCAGATCGGCCCGATCTTCTTCGAGCTGATCCAGCGCAAGGGCAATGAAGGCTTTGGCGAGGGCAATTTCCGCGCGCTGTTCGAGAGCATCGAGGCGGACCAGATCCGGCGCGGGGTGTTGAAGGAGGCGTGATGCGGCCCCGCGACATCGCGAACGCCCAACTCGTCGCTTACAACGCGCGCGACCTCGCTGCATTCATGGCGCTGTTCGATGACGATGCCTGGCTCGAAGACCTGCACACTGGCCAGCGCCGTGCAACTGGCAAAACGGCGATCTTGGAGATCTACCGCGCTCGCTTCGGCGACAATCCGAACCTGCACTGCATCGTCCACGCCACGATGGACCTCGGCGACTACGCCATCGACCACGAGACCGTGACCGGCCTCGCCGACGGCTCGGAGCTGAACTGCATCGCAATATATGAAGTGCGCGATGGTCTGATCTGCAGCGTCCGCTTCATCCGCAAGGCCTGAACGTCGACCCGTGTCATATCCATGCACAGCATGAGAACGTTCCGCCGCGAATTCACGCCACGTCACGCCATCACGCCACTGGACAGCCCGTTGCAAAAGGAGAAGCATCCATAGGCAGGAGCGCTATAGTCTGCGGCGCATATCGTGATCGCCGCGCGCGCTACTTGCCAGCCGGGCTCCGGCGTGGAGCCGCTTGATGGCGGAACGTAAATGACGACATTCACACTCAACGGAAAGGCAATGACGGTCGACGTCGATGTCGACACGCCATTGCTCTGGGTCATCCGCGACCAGGCGGGATTGACCGGCACCAAGTTCGGCTGCGGCATCGGCATGTGCGGCGCGTGCACCGTGCACATCGACGGCAAGGCGGCGCGCTCCTGCGTCGTGCCGGTCAGCGCGGCCGAAGGCCAGGCCATCGTGACGATCGAGGGGCTCGACCCCAAGGGCGAGCATCCGGTGCAGAAGGCGTGGCAGGACATCCAGGTGCCGCAGTGCGGCTACTGCCAGTCGGGCCAGATCATGCAGGCGGCCGCCGTGCTGAAGGACAATCCGAACATCACCGACGCCGACATCGACGCGCAGATGACGGCCAACCTCTGCCGCTGCATGACGTACACGCGTATCCGCGCCGCCGTTCGTCAGGCCGCGAACGCAATGAAGGGAGGCTGATCCATGGATACGCCAATCAACAAGTCTTCCGCTATTCTCTCGCGCCGCGGCTTCCTCGTTGCCGCAGCCGGCACGGGCGTCGCCTTCTCGTTCCTCACTGCGTGCACCACCGGCGAGACAGCCAGCACGGCGCCCGCCTACGAGCCCACGCAATGGTATTCGATCGACAACAACGGCATCGTCACCGTGAACGTGATCCGCGCCGAGATGGGCCAGCATGTCGGCACATCGCTGGCGCGCATTCTTGCCGATGAGCTTGAAGCGCCGTGGCAGAATGTGCGGATCAATCATGTGGATTCCGATCCGAAATGGGGCCTTATGGTCACGGGCGGATCGTGGTCGGTCTGGCAGACCTATCCGCTCTACAGCCAGGCAGGCGCGGCCGGTCGTGCAGCGCTGATCGAGGCTGGCGCTGCAGCGCTCGGCGTCGATGCGGCTACGTGCTCGGCTGTCAATGGCGAGATCGTCTCGGGCGACAAGAAGATTTCCTACAAGGACATCGTCCGCAAGGGTGGCCTCACCAAGACCTACACGCCAGAGGAGCTTGCTGCGATCACGCTCAAGCCCGTCGCCGACCGCAAGCTGATCGGCAAGCCGGTGACGTCCCTCGACATCGTCGAGAAGACAAACGGCACGGCGATCTACGGGATCGACGCGAAAGTCGAGGGCATGGTCTATGGCTGTCCGATCATTCCGCCGACGCGGAATGACACCCTGGTCACATATGTGATGGACGGCCCGGCGAAGGAGATCAAAGGCTATATCGCGACAGTCGCCCTGAAGGACCCGTCAAATACGGTTCCCGGCTGGTGCATGGTCTTCGCCGATAGCTGGCATGCTGCGAAAAAGGCGGCGGCGGCGGTGGTGATCGAATATCAGCCAGGCCCGACTGCGGATGTTTCGGAGAAGGACCTGCAAGACCACGCAACGAAGCTGATCGCGGATTCCTCGAAAGGGTCTGTGCTGCCGCTTGGCAATACGGACACCGCGCCCGCCTTCCGTGCCGCGAAGTCCACGCTGGACGCAACCTACACGACAGCCACTGCGCTCCATTTCGCGATGGAGCCGCTCAATGCGCTGGCGCTGCAAAAAGACGGCAAGTGGGAAATCCATACGGGGAACCAATGGCAGAGCCTCGTTCTGCCTTGGCTCGCGACCGCGCTTGAGGTTCCCGAAACCGATATCGTCATGAAGACCTATCGCCTCGGCGGAGGTTTCGGCCGCCGTCTCAATGGCGACTATGCCGTCGGCGCAGCGCTGGCTGCGCAAGCTATCGGCAAGCCGGTCAAGATGATCATGACGCGCGAGGACGATGTGAAGTTCGACAGCGTCCGCTCGCCTTCGGTGCAGAAACTGCGGATGGCGTTCGACGGCGCCGGCAATGTCACTGGCATGGAACAACATGTGGCGTGTGGCTGGCCGACCGAGGTGATGGCGCCGTTCTTCATGCCGAAGGGCGAGAAGGACGTGCCGTTCGATCCCTTCGCGATCAGCGGCGCAAACCACTGGTATGCGGTCGGCGCACACAAGGTCCGCGCGATCTCGAACGATCTGGCGAACAAGACCTTCCGCCCCGGCTGGCTGCGGTCGGTGGGGCCGGGCTTCACCAACTGGGCTCTCGAGAGCTTCATCGATGAAGCAGCCCACAAGCTGAAGATGGATCCGGTGGCCTTCCGTCTGAAACTGCTGACGGCCGAGGGCGCCAATGCCGGCTCAGCGCCCAACTCGGTCGGCGGCGCCAAGCGTCAGGCGAATGTCGTGCAGCTGGCCGCCCAGAAAGCTGGTTGGGGCTCGACCCTGCCTGCCGGAACGGGCCTCGGCCTCGCCACAAGCTTCGGCCAGGAGCGCGACATGCCGACCTGGGTCGCCTGCGTGGCGCGCGTCAATGTCGATCGTGGAACGGGCAAGGTGAAGGTCGAGAAGCTCACCCTCGTCGCCGACGCCGGAACAATCGTTGATCCGGATGGCGCGCTCGCGCAGATGGAAGGCGCCTCGCTCTGGGGCCTGTCGCTTGCGTTGCACGAAGGGACGGAGTTCGAGAACGGCAATGTGAAGGCGCGCAATCTCGGCGCCTACACGCCGCTGCGCCTCGCGGATGTTCCCGAACTCGACATCAGCTTCGTCGAGTCCGGCGAAGTCCCCGTGGGCCTCGGCGAACCCGCCACCACCGTCGTCGGCCCGGCCATCGGCAATGCGATCTACAACGCCGTCGGCGCCCGCCTGCGCCATATCCCGATCACGGCAGCCGCCGTGAAGGCCGCGATCTAGGTGTGCTCGAAGGTCTGCATCCAGCCGTCACGCGACGGCTGGATGCACGCGGCCCGTCGCGCCATACTGCGCGCATGACACAGACGAATCTCCCGCTCGAAGGCGCCTGCATGTGCGGGCAGGTGAAGATACGCGTCAGCGCCCCGCCCATCATGACCATGGCGTGCCACTGCAAGGGCTGCCAGAAACTCTCCGCCAGCGCCTGCTCGCTCAGCGCGATGATCCCGATCGACGGGTTCGAGATCATCGCGGGCCAGACGCAGGTCGGCGCACTCCACGGCGACAATCCCTATCACTACTGTCCCAACTGCCTGAACTGGCTCTACACCGGGCTGGCTGACGCGCCCTTCGTCAATGTCCGCCCTACAATGTTCGACGCCCCCGCGTGGTCGACGCCCTTCATCGAGAGCTACGTTTCCGAAAGACTGCCCTGGGCGAAGACGTCGGCGAAGCACAGCTTCGCGCGGTTCCCGGCGATGGAAGATTACGGGCCACTGATGGCGGCGTACGCCGCCCAGTCGGCCAGTTAAGGCGCGCGCGCCAGCCTTTCGCGCGTCCGCCGGCCCGTGCTAGGTATTTCAACTTGATAACGGCAAGGAGCTTCGCAATGCGTGCACATATCCTGTTGCTCGGATCGACGATTGCGCTCGCTGCGTGCAACGTCTCTCCCACGCTTGAGGAAGGCTCCGCCGCCAGCCCGCGCTTTGCCGCCGAAATCCGCCGCACCGCCTTTGGCGTCCCGCACATCAAGGCCGAGGACATGGGCGGCATCGGCTATGGCTATGGCTACGCCAGCGCGCAGGACAATGTATGCGAGATCGCGGATCGCCTTCTCACCGTGTCGGGCGAGCGCGCAAAGTTCCTTGGACCGGGCGACAACGACGCCAACGTCACGAGCGATCTCTATCACCAGCGCATCATCCAGTCGCGCCGCGTGGAAGACCTGCTCAATGGTCCGCCAAGCTCCGCCAACACGCCGACAGGCGAGTCGCTCGCGCTCGCCGAAGGCTATGTCGCCGGATACAATCGCTATCTGCGTGAGAGCCAGGACAATATCGCCGATCCGCGCTGCAAGGGCGCCGCGTGGGTGCGCGAGATCACGGCGCTCGATTTCTGGCGCCATATGTATGTCGGCCAGACGGTTGACGGCTTCTTCGCGCCCACCACCAGCGCCGCCCCTCCTGGCGCAGACCGCGCCGCCATCGCGCCAGACCTGATCCCCGAAGACGCATCGGGCTGGGGCTCCAACGCTTACGCGATTGGTCGCGAGATGACCAGGAACGGCAAGGGCGTGCTGCTGGGCAATCCGCATTATCCGTGGGATGGCGTCAACCGCTTCTACCGCGCGCACTTCATCATTCCGGGCGACATCAACATCGTCGGGATCAGCTATATTGGAATGCCGATGATCCGCATCGGCCACAACGAGACGCTGGCATGGAGCAACACCGTCTCCACAGCGCGCCGGCACGGCTATTTCGAACTCACGCTCAACCCTGACGACCCGACGCAATACCGGTACGAAGGCGCGTGGGTCCCGATGGAAAAGCAGGACGTTGCCGTTTCGGTCATGCGCAACGGCGTCGCGCAGCCAGAAACACGCACGCTCTATTCCACACGCTGGGGCCCGCTGTTCGAATCCGAAAGCTTCCCGTGGACGCGGGAAAAGGCCTACGCCCTGCGCACGATGGAAACCGGCCTGCGCGATCCGGATCAGTACATGGCCGTGTGGCGCGCCAGGACAGTGCGCGAGATGAAGTCCGCGCTCGCTCGCTGGCAGTCCTTCCGCTTCAACGCCACCGCCGTCGATTCAACCGGCGAGGCGCTGTATGGCGACATGGGTCTCATCCCGAATGTCTCGCGGGAGCTGGCGGCGAAGTGCGCGACCTCGGGTTTCGCAAAGGAACAGTGGGAGAAGACGCGCTACCCTGTGCTCGATGGATCGCGCCGGGCATGCGACTGGGCATCGGACCCGGACGCGTCTGCCCCCGGAGCCGTTGGCGCCGCTGCCGGACCTCACCAGTTCCGCACCGACTACGTCCTGCAGAGCAATGACAGCTACTGGCTCACCAACATGTACGCGCCGATCACCGGCCTCAGCCCCGTTTTCGGCGACGAGGCGACCCCGCGTAGCCTGCGCACGCGCGCCGCGCACGAGCAGGTCGAGCGCCGGATGAAGGGTACGGACGGGTTCGGCGCGCCCAAGTTCGATCTCGAAACCATGAAGCAGGTAATGCTCTCCAACCGGCACCATGGCGGCGAACTCGTTCGCGACGACCTCGTCGCCACATGCCGCGCCGCCAACAAGCCGAAGCTTGCTGCTGCGTGCGACACGCTTGCGAAGTGGGACCTCAAGGTAGACCTCGACAGCCGGGGCGCGCATCTGTTCCATCTCTTCGCCGAAGCGGGCGGCATTCGCTTCAAGGACGCTTTCGATCCGAAGAACGCTGTCCATACGCCGGCCAAGCTCGACACGAGCGATGTGCGCGTGATCGCCGCGCTTGAGACAGCTGTCGACAAGCTCGCCGAGCTCAAAATCCCGGTCGATGCGCGTCTCGGCGACGTGCAGGCCGAAACACGCAATGGCAAGCGCATCCCCATCCACGGCGGCGCCGGCCCCGAAGGCGTGTTCAACGTCATCACGGTCGAGGAGCTTGAAGCGGAGAAAGGCTGGACCAGCATCCGCCATGGCGCGAGCTGGATCTATGCGGTGGAATTCACGGAGCAGGGGCCGAGATCGGAGGGCTTCCTGTCCTATTCCCAGTCCACCGACCCGACCTCCCCGCATCACAGCGACCAGACCGAACTCTATTCCCGCAAGGGCTGGGACGACCTGCTCTGGCGCGATGCTGATGTCGAGAAGGCAACCGTCTCACGCGTGACGATCAGCGAGTAACACGAATGAGCGAGACGATCCTCTACGGCTACTGGCGCTCCTCGGCCACCTATCGCACGCGCATCGCGTTGAACCTGAAGGGCGTCGGCTATCGCACCGTGGGCGTCCACCTGCTGAAGGACGAGCAGACCAGGCCGGAACACCTCGCGCGCCATCCGTCCGGCCGCGTGCCCATCCTCGAGATCGACGGCCATCGCATTGGCCAGTCGATGGCGATGATCGACTATCTGGACGAGACCCGCCCCGAGCCTCCCCTGCTGCCGCGCGAGCCACACCTGCGCGCCCGCGTGCGCGACCTCAAGGATCAGATCGTCGCCGACATCCATCCGCTCAACAACACGTCCGTGCTCGCGCGCCTGCGCAGCCAGTTCGGGGCTGACGATGCGGCTATCGCCAGCTGGTACGAACACTGGATCGTCCGCGGGTTCGAGGTGCTGGAACAGATGCTGCCGTCTTGCGGCGGCTACTGCGTCGGAGACAAGCCGACCCTTGCCGACATCGTCCTTGTTCCCCAGGTTGCCAACGCCCGCCGCTATCCGCAGATCGACCTTGCCCCGTTCCCCAACATCGTCCGCATCGACGCCGCGTTGAAGAAGCTGAAGCCCTTTCACGATGCCGCGCCGGAACAACAGCCGGGGGCGATGCAGCAATGACCAAAGGCAAGTGGATCCCGGTGCAAGGCGCCGAGGGCAAGCATTCGAAACAGGCCCACGCAGACCTGCCCGAAGGCACGTACGAACGCGAAATGTCGAAGGAAGGCTTCTTCGGCCCCGCCGCCTTCTTCTATCACCCCAAACCGCCGACGGGCTGGGTCAACTTCGAAGGACCGCTGCGCCCGCGTGCGTTCGATCTGACGCAAACGCACGGCGGTCGCGGCAGCGGCACGCCCTCGCCGTGGCAGGCGCCGGTGATCCTGCACAACAAGGCGTGCGAAATACGTTACTGGCGCATGGCGCATAATCAGGAACGCATCGCGCGAAACTCGGATGGCGACACGCTGTTGTTTATCCACGAGGGATTTGGCCACCTCTACACCGACTGGGGCCACGTAGAGGTTGAAGCGGGCGACTATGTCTACCTGCCGCGCGGCGCGATGTGGCTGATGGACCGCGGAACTGCGGACCTGGTTGAACTTCTGATCATCGAAGCGACCAATGCGCATTTCACCTTGCCGGATCGCGGCCTGCTCGGCCCACACGCCATCTTCGATCCCGCAGTCTTGCAGACGCCACGCATCGACGCCGCGCATCAGGTGATGCAGACCAATCCCAACGCGTGGACGGTGGAGGTCAAGAAGCGCGGGCAGGTGTCGACAATCACCTACCCCTATTTCCCGATGAACGCTGTCGGCTGGCACGGCGATCTCGCGCCGGTGAAGCTGAACGTGCGCGACATCCGCCCGGTCGTCTCGCACCGTTACCACCTGCCGCCCAGTGTTCACACCACCTTCCTGTCGGACCGCTTCGTGGTCTGCACCTTCGCCCCGCGCCCGTTCGAGACCGACCCCGGTGCGATCAAGGTGCCTTTCTTCCACAACAACGACGATTTCGACGAAGTGCTGTTTTATCACGCCGGAGACTTCTTCAGTCGCGACAACATCAAGGCCGGGATGATGACCTTCCACCCCTCCGGTTTCACGCACGGTCCACACCCGAAGGCGCTGAAGAAGATGTTCGTGCAGGAAAAGCCGATGACGGACGAGTACGCCGTCATGATCGATACGCGCGATCCGCTCGATGTAGGCCCGGCAGCCGAGGGGCTGGAAAATCGGGACTACGTGAACAGCTGGAAGACGAGCGAGTAGGGCGTGAGTTACGATCTCTACCTGCGCCCTGATGCGTTCGACGCCGATGCAATCCGTGACTGGTTCACGGCGCGGCCGATCTACCAGGTCGAAGACGAGCAGGTGACCTACGCGAATCCGGAAACCGGCGTCTACTTCACATTCCATATCGACGCGACCACTGAGGCAGTCGAAGGCGACGAAGGGCCCGGTCGCCCGTCCGTCGCCTTCAACATGAACTATTTCCGCCCGCACACCTTTGCACTGGAAGCCGAGCCGGCGATCGCCGCCTTTCTCGCGCGCTTCCCGTCACGCATCGATGATCCCCAGCGCATGGGTGCTGGGCCATACACGCGCGAAGGATTTCTCGAGGGCTGGAATTGCGGCAACCGCTCCACCTTCTCCATCGCCGCGAAGCAGGGCATGGACCGCCCGCTTTCCGCCGACCCTGCTCGCGTCGAAGCCGCCTGGGCATGGAACTACGGCCGCGCCCAGCTTCAGACAGAAGCCGGCGAGAATCTCTTCGTGCCCAAGATCGTCTGGCTCCAGCCCACACCCGGCGCTGAGCCCGAGCCCGCCATAACCTGGACATTCGGCGTGGCCACCCTCATCCCAGAAAGCCTCATCACTCGCGTGGTGCTGGTGCGGCAGGAGCGGCCAAAACTGCTCAAGATGTTCGCCCGCAATCCCGATCCGAAATTCGAGTACAAGCTGCTTGGCGTCGAAAGCGGCATCCGCATCGCCGGGGTCAAACGCGGCGAGATCGACGGCCGCCCGGCTCTCTTCACGCCGGCAACCGGCCCCCTCGAGATGCAGACGCTGTTCTCCGGCGCCTGGTCCGCCCCGCAATTCCGGCTGC
>CAIKXW010000331.1 GCA_903831485.1 uncultured Alphaproteobacteria bacterium
CAGGCCATCGCGGCCGAAGCGAAGCACCCGTCCGGCGACGATGTGCGCATTCTCGAACTCAAACGGAAGAAGCTTCGAATAAAGGATGAGATCCAGCAGCTGAGAGCCAGCTAGGTTCCGGTCACCCGAAAGGGCGCCTGATCACGCACTGCGCCCAACTTCCCGTTGACCTTCTGCGCAACGCTGCGAATGGTGGCGGTGGGGCGCGATCAACGGGCGGATGAGGGTAACCTTATGCGTGGCCTCTGGGATAATGAGAAGCCGCTGTCGCCAGCGTTGCTGAGGTCGGCGCTGGCTATGGTCGGCGTCTTCCTCGCGTTATCCGCTGCGGTGATGCTGATCATCGCTGTGGCGAGCGTGGCGGCGGGCAATTACGCAGCGGCTGCGATGCAGGTGGCGGCGGGAATCGCCCTTCCATTCGGGATCTGGCTTGGCCTGCGCATTCTCGCGGACCTGCTGATCGTGCTGAACCGCTCACACGACAGGCTGCAGTCGATTGTGGAACTCGCGGGCGGGACGCCGCCGCAACAGGCAGCGCCGGAGCCCGTTTTCGCCTCGAATGGTGCGCGGACAGCAGCGGGCGACGATGGTCCGCGCTATCCTGCCGAAGACTAGGCCTGGAGTGGGGCAGGCGAGGATTACTCCTCGCCGTCCTTTTTCTTGCCGAAGTTGGCGAACAACTGCTCGGCCGTGATGTTCTCGCGGCGCGGCTCCTCGCCATCGGCCGTTGCGGCGTCGGCGGCTGCGGGCACGGGGGTGACGACCTTGCGGAGCGTCGGGCCCGACAGGCGTGCATCCTTCTCGTCGCGTGCGTTCGCCTTCTTGGCTGCAGCGCGCGAAACGATGGCGTCGAGTTCGATCTGCGAGCACAGGCCCAGCGTCACGGGATCGACGGGCTTGAGGTTGGGCGCGTTCCAGTGCTGGCGCGAGCGCACGGATTCGATGGTCGACTTGGTCGTGCCGATCAGCTTGGAAATCTGCGCGTCGGTCACTTCCGGATGGTGACGGAGGAACCAGGCAATGGCGTCGGGGCGGTCCTTGCGGCGCGAGACCGGCGTGAAGCGGGCGCCCTTCTTCTTGGGCTCGGGCACGCTGGCGTGCTTCAGCGGCGGCATCTGCAGGACGTAGGTCTTGTCCTGCTCGCCCTTCTCGATTTCTTCGCGCGTGAGTTCGCCCGAGGCGACCGGGTCGGCGCCGCGCATGTTCTCGGCGACCTCGCCATCGGCGATGCCTTTGACCTCGAGCGGATGGAGTTCGCAGAATTCGGCGATCTGCTCGAAGGTGAGCGTGGTGTTGTCGATCAGCCAGACGGCTGTCGCCTTCGGCATGAGGATTTTGGCCATAAGCGCCTCGTTAGTCCTGAAAAGCGAAAAACCCGGCGCTGAGGGCCGGGTTTCTCGGAATGTCGAGAATGGGAAGTAGTCCTAAGCGTCGCTGATATAATTCAGGTTTTCGCTGTTGTGAACCCGAAACAGGGCAGCCGGCGACAGCGTCGACTGCCCGGAATCAAGGCTTTAGGTGAGAACCTGCAGAATTATTTTCCCGGCATGGTCGGAACTATCCATTTTGGCGTGGGCGGCATCCGCCTCGGCCAGCGGGAAGACGGCGGTCACGATGGGCTTGAATTTCCCCTGCGCGATCCAGGGCCATGCGTGTTTGACCGCGCCCGCAGCCAGCATCGCCTTGTGGTCGTTGGTGCGGATCCGCAGCGTCGAGCCGGAGATGGAGATGCGCTTCATCATCAGCTTGGTGAGGTCGCCTTCGACGCGCGAGCCCTGCAGGAAGGCGATGTAAGAGAGGCGGCCGAGATCCTTCAGGATGGTGAGGTTCTTCTCGAAATAGGGCTTGCCGACCATGTCGAGGATGACGTCGACGCCGCCCGCATTGCGCAGGACTGTCTCGAAATCTTCCGTCCGGTAGTTGATCGCCTTCGTCGCGCCCAGGGACTCGCAAAGGCGGCACTTCTCGTCGCTGCCGGCCGTTGCATAGACCGTTGCGCCGAAAGCCGAGGCCAGCTGGATCGCCGTTGTGCCGATACCGCTGGCGCCGCCATGGATGAGGATGGTCTCGCCGGGCTTGAGCTGGCTCATGTAGAAGACGTTGTTCCACACCGTGAGCACGGTCTCGGGAAGGCCCGCCGCTTCGATGAAGCTGAGCGGCTCGGGGATCGGCATGGTCGAGCCTTCATGCGCGAGCGCGTATTCCGCGTAACCGCCGCCGGGCACGAGGGCGCAGACGCGGTCGCCTGATTTCCAGAGCGTGACGCCTTCGCCGAGAGCTTCCACGACGCCCGCGACTTCGAGGCCCAGCGTGGCGGGCGCGCCCGGGGGCGGCGGATAGGCGCCGGCGCGCTGGAGGAGGTCGGGACGATTTACGCCTGCCGCGTGAACCCTGATCAAGACCTGGCCCGGCCCGGGCGAAGGTTTCTCGATTTCGTGCAGTTCAAGCTTCTGTCCGACGACGGATTTCACCGCCTTCATCATCGGTTTGGACATTTACCAGATCCCGCGCTTTAATCATCAATGGCGGGACGACTTGCGCGCGTAGGCGCTGCGCGGTCAAGAAGGAGATGGGTCCAGGCGATCAAACCCGGGTGCGGCCGGGGAACGAGAGAGGCGGCCATGAATTTCGAGGAAGAGCCTGTTCGGACAGTGAAAAGAGGCCTCGACGACATGTCGATCGAGGAACTGAAGGAGCGCATCGAGACGCTCCGGACCGACATCGCCGCATGCGAACGCATGATCGAGAAAAAAGAAGCGACACGAAAGGCGGCGGAGGCTGCTTTCTTCAAGAGCTGACGGCAGTCTGATGGTAGGCTGATGGCTCCATCAGACAGCGATTTGCGGGCGTAAACGGCGCAGGTCTTGCCTGATACCGGCACGTACTTTCGGGGTTTGATCGTCAAGGCTTGCTCAACGTCTCAGGCAGAGACTGGGCCGGCCGGCGGCAGGTAGATTGAGGGACTTATGCGCGACGCCATGTACTCCGCCGACCCTGCGCGGGAAGAATGGAAGCAGCGGGTGTCCGAGTTTGCGGGCTCCGAACTGTTCGACCGGCTGTTCAAGGAAGGCATGGGCCTGGTCGAGGAAGCCGCGAGCTATCTCGATGGACCGGGCCGCGTGGATTCGCGCAAGCTGAACCGCGAGCTGGCGCTGGTGTACGCCGCAGAAAGCATGGAAGTGACGACACGCCTGATGCAGGCCGCGTCCTGGCTGGTGGTGCAGCGCGCCGTCCGCGAGAAGGACATGAAGGTCGAAGAGGCGGGCGACGAAAAGTATCGCCTGGCCCGCACGGGCGAGCCGCATCCGGTCGACCGCTCGGTCATGCCCGCGCAATTGATGTCACTGGTGGACCGTTCGCGCGCCCTCTACGAGCGCGTCTGGCGTTTCGACACGACGCTGTATTCGGAGACGCCGCAGCCTGCCGAAAACAATGTGATGAAGCAGATCGACCGC
>CAIKXW010000332.1 GCA_903831485.1 uncultured Alphaproteobacteria bacterium
AGACGTCGACAGCTTCCTCCACGCCGCCGCGGCACCGCGGTAAAACACAACCATCCTCAAGGGGATATCGCGGCGCCCACGCGGTTGACACGGAAGCCTCACGGGCCTGTCACGCGATAACTGCTACGTCTTGGGCTCACCGACTGGCCGCCGAGGTCGGGTTTGGGTGTCTTACGGAGACGAGCAATGCTGGGCTGGGCAATCACCTTCCTGCTGGTCGCGATCGTGGCCGGAGTCCTCGGATTTGGCGGGGTCATCGTGCATCTGGCCCGCGGCCGGACGCCACGGATGTGACGGCGCAACTGCGACAACGGCGAGACGATCCGCCGTCAGCTACCGCGACCCGGGTGTGGACATGTGTTTTCTCTGGAGGTAGCGATCGATGGCAAACGGTATGAAGGAAGGTCAGTGGAAGTCCGAAGCAGAGTCCTACAAGGGCGATGCAAAGACGGTCACGCGCGACCTCAAGAACGAGGCAATGAGCGCCGTGGGCGACGTCAAGGACCGCGTCAATGACGTGAAGTCCGAGGCGAAGGAAGCCTGGCGCAGCGAGATGACCAAGCTGCGCGAGGACGTCGATCACCTGCGCGAAAGCGTCGGCGACGGCATGTCCGACGCCAAGGTGCGCGCCAAAGAGATGGTGCGCGACGCCAAGAACTACGCGACCAGCGCCGCGGTCCACGCCAAGGACAACGCCCGGGACTACGCCGTGCAGGCGAAGGACTACGCGGTGACCCACGGCAAGGAACTCGAAGAAGTCCTCGAGACGAACGTGAAGGAGCGCCCGATCACGGCGGTCCTCGTCGCCGCGGGCATTGGCCTCGCCATCGGCGCGTTGCTGCGTAGATAGAACCCGCTCGGGGCGGACGCCCGGGAATTCGACCGGTCACACACAACGGCGGAGTACCAAGGTGCTCAAAGCAATGCTGAGTGGGCTGGCGTTTTCCCGGGCTGCCCTCCGGGCCAAATTCGCCGCGCGTCTCACGGTAAAGCGCGCGGCGCAGCTTTCCGCCCTCTACTCCCTGATGGGCTTGCTCGCCCTGGTGGGCGCCGGCTTCCTGCTGGCGGGCTTGTTCATGCTGCTCTCGATGTACGTCGCTCCGACGATCGCGGCGTTCATCTTTGCGGGCGTATTCCTCGTGGGCGCAATCATCGTGTTCGTCGTCGCGCAGGGCAAACGCTCGCACAAGGTCAATCGGGCCGAAGCCTCCGAGGCCGCTGCCGCGGCCGGCGCCCGTATGCCCGAGCCGCCCATGAGCATGGGCGACGAGGTGCGGGAAACGGTGCGCGAGCACGCCCTGCCGCTGACGCTGGCCGCCCTTGCCGCGGGCATCGCCACGGGCGCGCGGGCCGTCAACGCGGCCCAAAGGCGCCGCGCCCGCAAAGCGAACGGCGCCTATCAGCCAGCCGAGTAACGCATTCACGGATCAGGCGCGCCCATAGGCCGCGCTTGATCCCTGCTTGATCCCCAGGGCGCCCAAGGCTATCTGTGGGCCCTGCCT
>CAIKXW010000333.1 GCA_903831485.1 uncultured Alphaproteobacteria bacterium
AGGAAAAGGGGAATCGAGTTGAGCGGCGTCTCAACCCAGTCGAGCAACAGGTCGTGGCCCGCCACGGGCACAGCGTCCACCTGCTGCTGGGCGTAGGCGAGGCCGAGATAGAACACCCTGCCCGTCGCACGCAGCTGGCTCACCGCCCGGTCGTAGTGCCCCTTGCCATAGCCGAGGCGCCGTCCCCGCGCGTCGAACGCCAGCAGCGGCGCGAGCACCAGGTTGGGCCGAACGATTTCAGCTTTCTCCGAGGGTTGCGTGAGGCCAAACGGACCCTTCTCGAGCGTGGCCTTGCCCGCATCGCGGAATGTCATTTCGCCGCCGGGCTCGACGCGCGGCAGAACGATGCGCGCGCCCTGTTTCGCAAGGCGCGCCAGTAACGGCGCGGCGTCGAGTTCGTCGGCGATCGCCATCGTGCCAGCCACGACCGGGCCATAGCGCTCGAACAGTTTTACCGGGAACCGCGACGCCAGCTTGTCGGCGGCGTCCGGATCGCGGGCTGCGGCCTCGGCGCGGATTTCCAGCATGTGCCCGCGCAGGATGGCTTTCTGTTCGGCAATTTCGGCGGCGTCGGTGTTCATGGGGCTACCAGCCTCAAACCAGCGCGCGAGGCAATCCACTTGTCGTCGCCCGATCCGCCGCAAGGCGGCGTGCTCCAGCAGAAGGGGAAAGGTTGGCGGGGCCACGTGCGCCGTACGAGCTTTTCATTCCCGTTCGACCCAGCAAGCTAGGTGGGCGCCAGGTGATGGGGACCACGGTCCCCGCCAGAGCCAGCTCCCGAACAGAAATGTACGGTCGACGGAATGTGTTGCCGTTCGAACGCTGCAGCTTACCGCCAGTTACAAAGGTAAGGGCTGGACTACTTTCAAACAAGTGAATTCAGCCGCTAGCCGAAAAGCGGCGAACTGCGCCAGGTTGCCCCGCGGGGTTGTCCAGCCGGTGAACCGACCCTCATTTGTTGGCTGATGTTGTTGCAGAAACTGAGTCATCCGCGCTGACGATGCACGTCGCGCCGTCGATCTGCCGGATACCCTGACAATTTACTCCGCAGCGATTCAGCTTCCAGGAACGGCATGGTTCAGGCGGCGTTAGCTTTTCCACAACCACCCCGCTGCTGCCGGTCGGCGCTGGCGTCGGGATGTACCTGATGAACCAGAACAAGCATCACGACAGCGCTCCGAAAACTGGCGACGACGACTGGCGCGCGGAACATCAATTCCGCAAGGTTGAGCAAATCTGCTCCAATGCAGTCCGCATCGCGGGCGAGTCAGACGACGACTACACCCGCCGCCTGCATGATGAACACGCCAAGGCGCTCGACATCAAGCAAATGGCCGGCAAAGCAGCCGACGCCTTTCAGGCGCGTGTTACGCGCACCATCAAAGGCCTCGAACGTCGCGCAGCGTGGGTGCGAGACTCGGTTGCGGGCGGCATCGCCAAGGCCGGTCAGTTCATGCACGACCAGAACCCGCTGGCCGCCGGCGCCATCGGCGCCCTGCTCGGCTCGCTGGCGCCGCTGAGTTCTCTGGCGCGCGACAAGCGTCAGGGCGTGGGGGATGAAGCGATGAAGGCTGGGGCCAACCTCGCAGAACGCGGCGCGGCCAAGGTCGAAAAGGCTGCGGCGAGCATCGTCCACCAGATCGTCAGATCGCAGATGCCACAGCGGGCGGACGCATCAGCGTCCGCCCGCTTGCGTTGCGCGAAGGTCGCATCACGCAACATTTGCATAACCGCCATCGATCCTTCGCAATTATGAAGCCGGACCGTCATGGATCAGCCCTACCCCCACCCCGCGCCTCCGGGTTGGAGGGTATGAAACCGAAGGGATTATCCGTGAAACTCAAGCTTCTGATGGGGGTGGCGATTGCCGCCCTGAGCGCCACACATGCATTCGCGCAGACCGGACCCGATACCTCGGTCGATACGGACGCAGCAGACACCGTCGTGATCATCGGCCAGGGACAGACGCGCCAGACGCAGACGCTGACAGAGGCCGACCTTGATCTCGAAGCGGCTGGCTCCAGCCCGATCAAGCTGATCGAAAGCCTGCCCGGTGTGAACTACACCGCGGCCGACCCGTTCGGCGCCTATGAGTGGGCGGTCAACATCAACATCCGCGGCTTCCAGAAGGACCAGCTGGGCTACACGCTCGACGGCGTCCCGCTCGGCGACATGAGCTATGGCAACTACAACGGCCTGCACATCAGCCGCGCCATCATCTCCGAGAATCTCGGACGCGTTGAACTGGCGCAGGGCGCGGCATCGCTTGCCACCGCCTCGACGTCCAACCTCGGCGGCGCCCTCACCTTCTTCAGCCGCGCCCCGTCGGACGATTTCGGCGGCGAGATCGCGCTGACCGCCGGCTCGGAAAACATGCTGCGCGGCTACGCCCGTCTCGAGACCGGCATCATCGCCGCGACCGGCGGCAAGGCTGCCCTGTCCTACGTCAACCACGAGCAGGACAAGTGGAAGGGTGACGGCCCACAGAAGAACGAGCAGATCAACTTCCTGTTCGAGCAGCCGATCGGACCGGGCGTACTGTCCGGCTACTACAACTGGTCGCAGCGCCGCGAGACCGACTATCAGGATCTCTCGCTCGAGATGATCTCGCGCCTTGGCTATGACTGGGACAACTCGGCGCCGGATTGGGTTCTTGCGCAACGGGTCGCAGATATCGCCAACAATCGCGGCGACACCGGCGCGCCGGTGACGAACGCCGCCGCCGGGCTGGTCTATCCCGCCCCCATCACCAATGCAGACGACGCCTATTACGATGCGTCCGGACTGCGCGACGACAGCCTTGCCCGTCTGACCTATGACTGGGACGTCTCCAGCGACCTGGCCTTCTCGGCGACCGCCTACATGCACGAGAACGAGGGCCAGGGCATCTGGTTCACGCCCTATGTCAGCCCGTTCTCATTCGGTCAGGGCGGCGCCAACGTGTCGCCGATCTCGGTACGCACGACCGAGTACGACATGAACCGCACGGGAGCACTTGCCTCAGCCACGTGGACGCTCGGCGATCACGAGATCGAGGGCGGCTTCTGGTACGAGTATAACGACTTCAACCAGGATCGCCGCTTCTACGCCAATACGCGCCAGGCGCCGCGCCCGACGCTGGAATTCATGCGCAACCCGTTCGCGACGCAGTGGTCCTACGCCTACGACTTCGAGACGCAGATGTTCTACCTTCAGGACGTCTGGCAGGTGAACGACGCGCTGACACTTTCGGCCGGCTTCAAGTCGGTATCGGTCGACATGACAGTCGACACCAATGTCAACGGCTTCGCGGTTCCGACACCGGGCGCCAACAATGATCTCGACGGCACGATCACCTCGGAAGACAACTTCCTGCCGCAGGTTGGCTTCACCTATCTTCTGACCGCCGACAGCGAAATCTTTGGCGGCTACACCGAGAACATGCGCGCGCACACGCTGGCGCCCGCAGCCAGCCAGACCCAGTCAGGCTTCGACTTCATCAAGGGTAACACGGACCCGGAAAGCTCGAAGACGACCGAGCTCGGCTATCGCTATCGCAACGGGCCGTTCGAAGGGGTTGCTGCGCTCTACTTCGTCAAGTTCGAGGACCGCCTGCTCGGCTTCTCGACCGGCGCTGGCATCATCGGCAACCCGTCCGTGATCCAGAACGTCGGCGGCGTCGAGACCAAGGGTCTCGAACTCGCCGGCAGCTACGACCTCGCTGACGATTGGACCCTGTACGGCTCCTACGCCTTCAATGACTCGCAGTACGAAGAAGACGTCCGCAACCCGACCACGAACGCGGTGATCCAGGCGACAGGCGGCAAGACCGTCGTCAACGCGCCGGAGCACCTGTTCAAGGCCGACCTCGGCTACGACAATGGCGAACTCTACGGCCAGCTCTCGGTGGCCTACACGGGCTCGCGCTACTTCTCCTACGTCAACACAGCCGAAGTCGACGCCTACACACTGGTCGATCTGTCCGCAGGCTATCGCTTCAGCGGCGAGATGCTTGAGGGCGCTGAAGTCCAGCTCAACGTCACCAACCTGATGGACGAGGAATATGTCTCGACGATCGGCACGAACGGC
>CAIKXW010000334.1 GCA_903831485.1 uncultured Alphaproteobacteria bacterium
ACGACGAAATGGACGAGGCGTCAGGCGAAATTTCAATCGATCTCGAGCCTGACGGCTCGCTCACCGGCGAAATCTGCCTCGATGACGGTGATGAATCGGAATTCCGCGCCGTGCCCTGGGTTTCTTCAACAGCCTGCTAGGCCTTCAACCGCTCCGTCCGCTGCGGATTATTGGCGTTGAGCCACGCATCCGTCATCGGCGTCAGCCAGCTGCAGGCACTGTCGATGAACACCAGCGCCTTCATGGCGTCGGGCGAAGGCCGCGTCGCCATCGCATACGCTTCCGAAAGATCGCGCGACCGGCCCGGATAGTTCAGCGTGAACAGGTCGCGCCGCAGGTCGAGGTCTTCCGTGTAGATCTGCTCGCGCTCCATCACCAGGGCGAACGCCGCCGCCAGTACGGCATGGCCAGCATCCATCGCAGCCGCGCGCACGCGATCCGGAGAGCGCGCCGCCGCCAACCGCCCCGCAACATTCAGCATGCGCGGACGGAAGCCGAGAATGTCGCCGTTCATGGAGGCCGAGTCTATGCGCTGCGGCGCCAGCATGCGCGTCATGTTTCGCCCGGCGACGCAGACGGAGTTCACCGCCAGGCGGAAGCGCGCAGGCGAGAAAGCGCCGTCGGTGGTGAAAACGTCTTTCCAGTTGAACACCGCAACCGCGATGCGGCCAACGCGCGGATGGCGCCGGCGAAGCTGCGATGCGACGGCGGCTTCCCAGCTCTCGTTCGCGCGCGCATCCGATGCGCCGAGGCGCAGCAGCACGAAAAACGCCGCGCCGCCCGGACGCCCGCGCGCCGCAGGGCCTGAAAGATAAACGGAGTGCAGCCGGTCACCGAAGCGTTCAAGGGCGACATCAGCGGCTTCTTCGGCCGCTTCAAGAGCAGGCCGCGCGATCTGTTCGCGCGCTATGGCGGCGTTGGTTACCCGACCCCAGTGATCCTGCGGCCAGAACTCGCCGCGCAAACGAACCGTGTGGCCCATACGCTACTCCCGACCGCGCCCGGCTTCCCTCATCGGTTTGCCGGACCAAACCTCCCATACCTCTGTGCGACTGCGCCGAAGCATCGGCGCCTGCACAGCTGTTGCCGTAAACAAAACGTTAAGTGAGACGCGCGCGCTTGCAAGAAGATTCGTCTGCTGAGGCGCCAATAAAGATGTGGTTCGCCGTCGCGCCGGGCCGTCACAATCGTTAACGGTGATGCAACTGGCAGACATGCATTGTTCCGCACCGCGGAGCAGGCGGGAGACGAGGCTCCGCTCATGTCGTGCAGCAAGATGCGGGCCGGACGGAAAATCGCGTGATCGACCGGGCCTGTCAGTTCGTCATGTCAGACAGTCAGGTACGGCAGGAACGTTGGCACGGGCAGGGTACGCCGCCGCGGCGCGGCCAAGCTTCTTGTTGACGACATGCACCAGGCCTTCCACCAGCATCTCCCGCTCCTTGTGCTGCGTGCTTGAGAGCATGCCGAGAGTGTGCATGGCGTCGATGTGGGTCGTCATCACCTCGGGATCGGGCACGCCGTTGGCGCCGATCGCCATGATGTAGCGCCCCAGCGAGCGAGCGGCGGCGCCGAGCGTCGCGTTCTTGGTTTCGTGCGCCAGGTCCTCGGCTGCCTTGCTGGCCGAGTAGATTTCCCGCAGCTTGCGCCGGTCGCCAGCCGAGAGTCCCGCCGAAAGCTCGCTCAGCTTGGCCAAGCATTTTCGAACGGCTTGCCTGTTGGGCTCCGATTCCCACGGTGAAGCGCCCGGCATGTCGTCGGTCGGATCCACGAACCTGCGCAGCGGACCGGTATAGTCCATGATCATCCGGCGGCGCCTGCAAGGCCCAACATAGACCGCGCTGTCTATGAACGGGCGCGGGCGATCGAGCACGGCCTTGATCCGCACCTGCAGGGCTTGAGCCGCGAAAGGGCGCACCAGCATCTCGTCAACGCCGCTGGCCTGTGCAGCATCGAGGAACGCCTTGGTCGGTGTGTCAGTCATCACGATGATCGACAGCAGGCGCGAAATGTTCTTGTGCCCTGCGCGGATCAGGCGCGTGAACTCCAGTCCGGACAGTTCTGGCAGACGGGATGTCGTTATGACGATGCGCGGCTCGTATTCCATCGTCAGCTCGAGCATCTCCTTGCCGTCGCGGGCATGAAGGATCGAATAGTAGCCGAGCGGGCGCAGAACGTCCGCTACCAGTTTTCGCGTATACGACACCGCATCGGCGATGATCATGTGCTGCGTCTTGATTACGCCGGACATACTCACTTCCCCATCCATCCATGGGACTCGTCCCGGGACAAGATCAGGTAACCTATGGCTGGTTTCGATCACGCATAAGCCGGCTGTCCAACTTCATCCCGGCCGTTTACGTCTCGTTAGCAATCGGCTCCGGCAGCGCGATGGACGCGGAATCTCACGCCTGTCACTCGAACACGATCTTCGGCGCCGGCTTGTTGGGCGACGCGGCCAGCGCCTCGTTCACCGCCTCGGCCAGTAGGCGAAACGCCTCCGCCGCAGTGCTTGTCCCTGTCGCCGCCGGAACGCCAGCATCGCCACCCTCGCGCAGCACCGAGAGTATCGGCAGCGCCCCAAGGAACGGCACGTCCATCTCCGCCGCCGTGCGCTGTGCGCCTTCCTTGCCGAAGATGTATGTCCGCGATCCGTCCTGCTGTTCGAACCATGCCATGTTCTCGATCACGCCCAGCACAGGCGCAGCCGTCTTGCGGAACATGCCGACGCCCCGCCGCACATCGGCCAGCGCGACTTCCTGCGGCGTCGACACGATGATCGCCCCATCGAGCGCCAGCTTCTGCACCAGCGTCAGCTGCACTTCGCCCGTGCCTGGCGGCGTGTCGATGAACAAGAGGTCGAGATCGCCCCAGTCCGTGTCGTTGATCAGCTGGTTCACTGCCGACATCACCATGGGTCCGCGCCACACCACGGCCTGGTCGGGATCGATCAGGTAGCCGATCGACATCGACGCCACGCCGTGCGCCATGATCGGCTTCATCTTCTTCGCCGCCGTCAGCTCCGGCCGTTTGCCAACCGTCCCCAGCATGGTCGGCAGAGACGGCCCGAAGACATCCGCATCCAGCAAGCCCACGCGCAGGCCGGATCTCGCCGCCGCAACGGCAAGGTTCACCGCCACAGTCGACTTGCCGACCCCGCCCTTGGCTGACGCCACCGCAATCACCCCGCGCGCCGGTTTCGCCACCGCGGGCGCCGCCGGAGCAGGTGAAGGAACAGGCGAGGGCGGCGCGGGTCTCTGTGGCGCCACCGCGCGCGCACCCGTCGTCGCCTCCGCTGTTAGCACAGCCGTCACCGTGTTGACGCCCGGCACGCGCGCGACAGCGCTTTCGGCCGCCTTGCGCAGCGGCTCGTCGGCCGCGCCAACGCCGGTCTCCAGCACAAATCCGATCTTGCCGTCAGGCCGCACCACCAGACCCGTCACGCGTCCCGATGCGCTGAGACCCTTGCCCGACACCGGATCGGTCACGCTGTCGAGCGCTGCGCGGACAGATGTTTCGAGGGCAGACGACATGGCGGCTCCAGCTTGGGAGGCGCCTAGCCATTCTTTCCGCGCTGCAGCTTCTCAACAACCATTCTGCCCAGCGCGGCAAACAGTTTAGGCGCCTGCCTCGGGTCCTTTACCACGACCCACCCCGCGCGGAAGACCTCGCCCTTCTTCGCCGCCGTCATGAAATCGATCCACAGCAGCCGGTAGCGCGTCGAGAAGCGATGCCGTTTCACCAGCTTTGCTTCCGTCTGGTTCACCCGGCCCGAGGCCAGCAGCCGGCTGTCGGCTGCCTCCAGCGCAGCTAGGTCCGCGCGTTTGTGGTTAAGCGACAGCGAGTTACCGCGCATCACGCTGACATAGCCCGTCCATGGAATCAGCCGCATCTTGGCGCCGAAGCTGAGCGAGCGGGCGTAAAGGTCATAGTCCTCGCCCAGGCGCATGCTCTCGTCATAGGAAATCCCGTGCCGCTCAAGGAAGGCACGGCGGATCATCGGCTTCAGGAAGCCAAGCTCACGCCGCATCCGCGAGGAGCGTATGATATTGTTGCCGACGAAGAAGCTTAAATCCACGTCGATGGGCGCGGCATCCCTCTGTTCGAACCAGAGCATCCGTCCCGCTGACCCGGGCTGGCTTTCCGGGGTCTGCATCAGGTCGTCGGCGATCAGGTCATAACCCTTGTCCGCCAACGCCATCATGGGTCCAAGCCGGTTAGGCTCGAAGAAATCGTCGCTGTCCAGAATTGTGATCCACGGCGCCTTGCTGGCCCGGATCGCGGCGTTGCGGGCGCGCGAGGGCCCCGAATTGACGTCCAGCGCCAGAACAGTCAGCCGGCCTGTGCCGTCGTCGGCCGCCCGGGCGGCGGCCAGGGTCGCTCCGTCATCATTTGATGCATCGTCCACCACAACCACTTCGGCCGTTTCCGGCTGGGCGAGGGCGGATGCCACGGCGCGTTTGATTGTGTTCGCGGCTCGCCAGGCGGCAATCACCACCGTGACTTGGCGACGCATGGGTTCGTTAACGCCTTCAGGCGCGATCGGGCTGGACGTGATCGAGGGGTGAGCGAGCATGGTCGTCCGGGCTGCAAGAACGCCGCCAGCACTGGCGATTCGGCGGTTTAACACTACATAGGCAAGTAATGCCGATTACCGTATCTGGTCTTTGAAGTCCTTCACCAAGTCCTGATGACACTGAGTCACGGCTTTGTCGTGCTTCTACAGGTCGCTCGCTGGGTGAAACTGTCTTATCCAGCGGTCTTGAAGCCGCTTTAATCCAGGCTCAACTACTGGATGACACTAATATCCAGACACGTGCACTCAGGAGGAACGGGCCTATGCCCTGGAACGACAACAAGGGCGGTGGCGGCGGTCCCTGGGGCGGCGGCGGTGGCAATAACAATGGCGGCAGCGGCGGCGGCGACAGCCCCTGGGGTAAGCCAGGCGGCGGTTCGGGCGGCGGCAACAAGGGTAGCGGCGGCGGCGGCAAGGATCGCCCCGACCTCGAGGAAACGCTGCGCCGCATGCAGGAACGTTTCAAGCGCAAGGACGCGGGCGGCCCGGGCGGCGGCTCGCGCGGCGGCGGCTTGGGGGGGCGCGGCGGGCGCGGCTTCGGCATGGCCGGCCTCGTCATCATTCTCGCCATCGGCATCGTCGGTTGGCTGTTCACCGGCATCTATCAGGTGAATGAACAGGAGCGCGCGGTCGTGCTGCGTTTCGGCATCTTCCATCGCTACGAGGAGCCGGGCTTCCGCATCCGCCTGCCCAACCCGATCGAGCGTCACATCGTCGTGCCGGTCAACACCGAGATCCGCACCGAGATCGGCGGCAGCCAGGCTACCAACCTGATGCTGACGGGCGACGAGAACATCATCGACATCGATTTCGTCATAAACTGGCGCGTCTATGAGCCGCGCGACTATCTCTTCAACGTCGTCGACACCGAAGGCGGCGATCCTGACAACCACGTTCTCGTCGAGCAGATCGGCGAAAGCGCCATGCGCGAAGTGGTCGGCACCTCGGCGTTCGAGCCCATCACCACCAGCGACCGCACCACGGTCGAGACGCGCGTGCGTGACCTGATGCAGCAGACCCTGAACTCCTACAAGGCGGGCATCGAGATCATCTCTATCTCGCTGCGCGGCGCATCGGCCCCTGAGGAAGTGGTCAGCGTCCAGCGCGAAGTTTCCAGCGCCGAACAGGACAAGGCCAAGCGCGAGGCGGAAGCCATCGCCTACCGCAACAAGGTTGTGCCCGAGGCCGAAGGTCAGGCCCAGCGCACGATCCAGGAAGCCGAAGGCTACAAGGCGGCGTCCGTCGCCAACGCACGCGGTGAAGCCGATCGCTTCAACCTCATCTACGAACAGTTCAAGGCTGCGCCCCGTGTCACCCGCGAACGCATGTTCATCGAGACGATGGAGCGCGTCGTCGGACGCACCGAGCAGACGATCCTCGACAGCAGGTCCGGCGCGGTTCCAATCCTGCCGCTCGACCAGCTGCGCGGCCGCCAGCAACCGCAGCAGGGGCAATAACCATGCAAAGGCTCCTCATCATCGGCGGCGTCATCGCTGCGGCGGCGATCATCGTTCTCGCGAACGCGTTCTACATTGTCTCGCAGGACCAGCAGGCCATCGTGCTGCGCTTCGGCCAGTACCAGTACGCCGTAAACGCTGACGGCTCCGAGCGCCGGGCCGGCCTGCACTTTAAGGTGCCGGTCGTCGAGAACGTGATCTATTACGACAAGCGGAACCGGGGTTTCGATCTCGACTCGGCCGAGATCATCGCGGCTGACCAGCAGCGCCTCAACGTCGACGCCATCGCCCGCTGGCGCATCAAGGATCCGACGCAGTTCTTCCGTGCGGTCACGACCGAGGAAAACGGCGTCGCCCAGCTGCGTCAGCGCTTCAACGCTGCGCTCCGCGGCGAGCTCGGCAAGGTCAGCCAGCCCGACATCATCTCCGGCCAGCGTGCCAGCGTGATGCAGCGCATCCGCACCGCCCTGCAGGCCCAGATGACGACGCTCGGCATCGAGATCATCGATGTCCGCATCCGCCAGGCCGACCTGCCCGAAGCCAACTCCCAGCGTGTCTACGAGCGCATGAAGTCCCAGCTTCAGCAGAAGGTGAACCAGTACCGCGCCGAAGGCGAAGGCCTCTACCTGTCGATCGTCGGTGAAGCCGACAAGCAGGTCGAAGTCATCCTCGCCGAAGCCAACCAGAAGTCGCAGGTGCTGCGAGGCGAGGGCGACGCTGAACGCAACAAGATCTACGCGGCCGCCTACGGCAAGGACCCGGAGTTCTTCTCGTTCTACCGATCGCTCGAAGCTTACGACAAGTCGATCAAGACCGGCACACCCTTCGTGATGTCGCCGGACAGCGACTTCTTCCGTTACTTCGGCAGCCTCGACGGCCGCCGATAGTCCAGTTGCAACGGGCAATGCGCTTCACGGCGCATTGCCCGTGTCACAGTCGCGCCCTACCTTCTTGCCGTAGCGCAAGGGCTCGCCCGCATGCCGGACTCCTTCCCCGAGTTGTCAGGTCCCGACTTTCCCGCCGATGAAATCGCCGAGGCGCGGCTGGTAAACCGCCAGCTGCGCTGGGCGCCGCGCTTCCGCGCCCCCACGCGCCTCGGCCGCATGATGATCCAGACCATGCTGTGCGCACAGGCCGTCATGCCTCACGGCGTTGCAGGCGTAGCGACCTCAAGCCGCCGCATCACCTGGAAAGGCCACTCCGTCGCCCTGAGGATCCTGCGTCCGGCCGGCGACGTGAAGGGGGTCTAAATCGACTATCATGGCGGCGGCTGGGCCATCGGCATGGCCGCGATGGATGACCGGGTGAACGCCCGGCTCGCTGCGAACTGCGGCCTCCTCGTCGTCAGCGTCGACTACACCACGCTACCCGACATCGACCTCCCCGGCATGATTGACCAATGCGCCGCCGCCGCAGACTGGATCTTCGTACACGCCGCATCCGAATTCTGCGCCAGCGCCATGTTCATCGGCGGCGAATCCGCCGGGGCCCATCTCGCCGCCTGCGCCATCATGCGCTTGCGCGACAGCCGCGCCGACTTATCCCGCCTGCGCGGCGCCGTCCTCTTCTACGGCCCTTACGATCTGTCCTGCACGCCCAGCGTCCGCGCCGCCACGTGCGACACGCTGGTGCTCGACGGGCCCGGCATGACCTCCGGCCTCGCCAGACTGCTTCCTGACAGGAACGAAGAACAGCGCCGCGATCCCGCCTTCTCGCCGCTCTATGCCGATCTTAAGGACCTGCCGCCGGCCCTGCTGCTCTGCGGTACGATCGACCCACTGATCGACGACAGCCGCCTGATGACCGAACGCTGGAACGCCACCAACGGCAACGCCCGCTTCGTCCTCGTCCCGGATGCCCCGTACGCGTTCAACCGCCTGCCCACGCGCGTCGCCGCCCGCACCAACGCCTTCGTGCGCGCCTGGGTCAACCAGCAGCTCGCGATGCGCGCGTCACCGGTGCTGGATATCGGATAACGTCAGCGCTTCTTTGGCGGCTGTTCGGGCAGGGCGAGAAACTCCGCCTCTGACATCATCGAGAAGGCCTCGATCATCCAGTCGCCATCCTCGCGCTGGCCAAGCTCGATCGTGTAGACGTCGCTCGCGCCCGACTTGCCCACGCTGACGATCGCATCCCGCCGCTCATAGCGCGGGCCGACGACCTTGCCGCCCTGCTGCTGCATCATCGCGGCGACCTCAGGATCGAAAATGCTGTTGTAGGGCTCACTCCCCGGTCCTTGCGCCAGCGCTTCCTTCACCGCGTCGAGATTGACCTGATCCATCAGCGGCAGCATCTGCGCCAGATTGCGCATGTTGTAGGCCGCAACGAACTTCGCCGAGACCGACGCCGGGTCCTTCATGTTGACGGGGGTCTCGCCGCCACACGCGCTCAGTGCGAGAGCAGCAAGTGCAATCAGCCGCCGCATCAGCCCTTGAGCCACGCCGGCTTGGCAAAGGGCAGGTCGAGGTCATGCGCCACGGCGGCATGGGTGATCTTGCCGTCGGCGACATTGAGTCCCTCGGCCAGATGCGGATCCGCACTCAGCGCTTCGAGCGTCCCCTTGTTGGCAAGGTCGAGCGCAAACGGCAGCGTCACATTGTTGAGCGCATAGGTCGATGTGCGCGGCACCGCGCCCGGCATGTTGGCCACGCAATAGTGCAGTATGCCGTCCACCTCATAAATCGGATCGTCATGCGTCGTCGGCCGCGACGTCTCGAAACACCCACCTTGGTCGATCGAGATGTCCACCAGCACGGCCCCCGGCCGCATCTCCTTGAGGTGGGCGCGCGTCACCAGCTTGGGCGCTGCAGCGCCGGGGATCAGCACGGCGCCGATCACGAGGTCGGCTTCCATCACGGCGCGATCGATCGCCGCCTGCGTCGCATAGACGGTGTCCACCGCCCCCGCGAATTGCACATCGAGCTCCTCAAGACGCGGCATCGACCGGTCGAAAACCGTCACGTTCGCCCGCGCGCCGTTCGCCATCTCTGCCGCATGCACGCCCGCGACGCCGCCGCCCAGGATCACCACATTGGCCGGCGGCACGCCCGGCACGCCGCCGAGTAGAAGGCCGCGTCCGCGTTTCGTCTTCATCAACGCATACGCGCCGACATTGACCGACATGCGCCCCGCCACCTGGCTCATCGGCTGCAGAAGCGGAAGGCGGCCTGCCTTGTTGGTCACGGTCTCATAGGCGATGCACGTTGCGCCGGACTTCATCAGCGCTTCTGCCTGCGGCTTGTCGGCGGCAAGGTGAAGGTAGGTGAACAGCGTGTGGTGCGGCTTCAGCATCGCGCACTCAACCGGCTGCGGCTCCTTCACCTTCACGATCATCTCGGCGGTGGCGAATACATCCGCTGCAGTGTCCAGCATCTGCGCGCCTGCCTTTGCATAGTCGGCGTCGGTTGCGCCCAGCCCCATCCCCGCGCCTGTCTGCACGAACACGTCATGCCCGGCCCGCGTCAGCTCCATCACGCTCTCCGGCGTAAGACCGACGCGATATTCCTGCGTCTTGATCTCTTTCGGAACGCCAATCTTCATGCCGCTCTCCTTCGCCGTTGGGGTCGCTTATGCCAGAATCCAACGCTTCAGCGCCAGAGCATTGCGTGGTCAGTTATGCTAATTTCGCTGCTGGGCAGGCGTTGCAGAGGCCAAAAGTATCAGCGCCTATGCGTTGGTCGTGCGCCCAGCACGGCGAGAAAGGCGCGGAGGTCCTTCACGGTTGCATCCGGAGCTGCTCCATCGGCAGGTGCCCGCCACCGGGATAGACGATCAAGCTCGCGCCGGGAATCGCCGCCGCGGTCGCGCGCGCATCATCCACCGGGATCAGCGCATCCTCTTCGCCCGCCATCACGAGCACAGGCATGCGGAGCGCGTGAAAGTCGGCCTGCGCCCATGGCCGCGACGGTTGCATGTCCTGTGTCAGCAACACGTCGCGATGACCCTCCGCCATGGCGAGATCGACATAGCGGTCGATCACCTCATCTGTGACCAGCGCTTGGTCATGGTAAGCCGACCTCAGGCCGTCGCCTGCGAACAGGCGAGGATCAAACAATTTTATGAACCAGCGCCCCACAGGGTTGCTGGACAGACCGACAAACGGTGAAGACTTATTCCCGTCGCCATTCCCTGGCCATCCCGCGGCGTCTACCAGCGCCAGCCCGTCGAGCCTGTCGCCATGCGCCATCGCATAGGCAAGTGACACCGCGCCGCCCATGGAGTTGCCCGCCAGCACGAAGCTGCGAACGCCGGTCTCGTTCGCCAGAGCGTCGATCAGCGCGGCATTGCCTTCCAGCGTCGCCTTGTACCCATCCGGCGTTTGCGTGAGGCCATGCCCGGGCAAGTCTATCGCGATCAGGCGATACTCGGGCGCCAGCCGTTCCACCCATGGTCGCCAAGCGTGAACCGACGCCGCGAACCCATGCACCAGGATCAATGGGCGTCCCTCGCGATTTCCCTCATCCGTATAGTGGATTTGGACGCCAGGTTCGGGTTCAAACGTGCGTGAAGAGGAAAGGCCGTAACGCGCTGTCAGATCGACGTAGGAGATCTCTTGGCTGGCGCATGCAGCCATTGTCCCGGTCAGGACAAATAGCGCAGCAATCGCCGCCATCATACTTTTTACTCGCTTGGCCAGTGGGTGTCTCCTAGGGCCGTCTACGCGGGCCCGCAAGCCATGGATCAATGCGCCTGCTGCGGCC
>CAIKXW010000335.1 GCA_903831485.1 uncultured Alphaproteobacteria bacterium
AGCTGGCCGTCAGTCTTGGCGGTACGGAGACGCTCGCGTCACACCCAGCGGCGATGACGCACTCGGATGTGCCGCCTGAAGCGCGCCTGCGCCTCGGCATCACCGAATCCCTCGTCCGCCTCTCCATCGGCGTCGAGAACCCGGATGACCTTATCGCAGACATTGAGCAGGCGCTCGGTCAGTCGTAGCGCCGACTGCCTGGCGTCCCCGCCTCAGCAGGTGACTGGCACAGCCCCCTGAGCGCCCTGGCGCGGCGCCGATCCAGCAGGCTCCTGCGCAGCCGTTGCCGTCTTGCGCGGGATCGCCGGCAGCTTCTGCGGCGGCGGCGTGAACGGGCCCCTGGCATTCATGATTCCATAGCCCATTTCGCGCGCGGCAAACTTGTGGAGGTTCCAGATCCGCATCAGGTCTTCGGCGGTAATCTGCTATATCCATCCGTTGGCGCCGCAGATCGGCTTGCGCACCGGGTTGCGCTTCTTTGCGGATTCAGCGGTCATGACGCGCGCGCTCGCCGGCTGCGGCAGGCGCAGGAATTCACCCATCTCGCGAACGAGATCAAACGGAGAATCAATCAGATCCTCGAACCAGCGCCGGAAGAGGGGCATGCCCGCCTCTTCCCACGCGCGATGGTAACGGCCCCAGCGGCCACCTGTGTCACAGCCTTCCGAGAAGTACCTCAGGGGGCAAACGTCCTGCGTCGCGCCGTCCAGTCTCCACTGCGAGGTGATGGCCGCCGCCGGGTGCCTCACCAGCTGCACGGCGACTTCGCCTTCGATAGGATCGGATGGCGGAGCCTCATGCGTCTTGACGAAGAACCGAGTTGCGCTGCCGGCCAGCCGGCGGCGCACCCGCGATGTCAGCAACTCGCGGCACGGGCTCGCAATCATCTGCCGCACCGGTCCATCACCATAGCGATAGGTCGTGAAGCCGGGAATTTCGGACGGAAGAATCTTGAACGGCTCCGGCTACGTCCTTGCCGCATAGAGGCTGGCAGTCGCATAGGCCCAGTTCAGATGGATCGTGTCGCTGAGGATGGCGGAGCCGCAGCTGGGGTAGGTCGCCACATATACAAGCATTGCAACCCCTTCGAAGACGGCGCCCCCGTGCTTCAGGGATAATCTTCAGTCCAAGTTCAAAGACCTCAGGGCGGAAACAAGTTCTGTTCGCCTTAGTTGCGAACGTTGCACCCGCGTCTCCTTTTCGTGACGGTCTAGCGGGCAATAAAGGCGCGCGTTCCCAGGCTGGATGCGCGTCACGCGAAATGGCGATCCTCGACGGGCGCCGGAACGCATGATAACCGCCGGGAATGCCAGTTACGCTGACCACGCCGGAGTTCATCCCGCAGACGGTCATCCCTCCCGAAAAGCCCCTGCCGCTCATCCGGGGACTCCTTCAGACGATCGCCAATCCGCTGCATGTCTGGCCGCGGGCGATGTATGAGAACCCATATCATGGCGTGAAATGGATCGGCCGCACCTTCCACTATTTCCGCAAGCCGGAGCACATGAAGGCAGTCTTCCTCGACCACGCCGACATCTTCCGCAAATCGCAGTTCCAGAAGAAGCTCGTCGGCCCCGCGCTCGGCGATGGCCTGCTCACCTCGGAAGGCGATCACTGGAAGTTCCAGCGCCGCGCGGCCTCGCCCGCCTTCCGCATCGACGCCCTGCGCGCCCTCGTACCCGCCTTCTCGACTTCCGCCGAAGCCACCATCGAACGCATCCGCAAGATGCCAGCCGGCCAGGCTATCGACATGCAGTCCGAGATGCAGCACGCGACGCTCGACGTGATCGTCGAGACCATCCTCGGCGGCGCCGATCCCAACTTCGGCTATTCCCGCATCGCCGGAACTGTCGAGGACTACATGCTGGTGATGGGCAAGCCGGATGTGCTCGACCTGTTCGGGACTCCAAACTGGGTGCCGCGTCCGTGGGGCGGGAAGGGCAGGCGCGCCGCCGCCGCCCTGCGCGCGGCCGCGACCAACGCCATCGCGCGCCGTCGCGCCTCGGGCGAGACGCGCAACGACCTGCTCGGCCTGCTGCTTGACGCGCGCGATCCGGAAACCGGCCGCGGCTTCTCCGATGTCGAACTATGCGACAATGTCGTCACCTTCATCGGCGCCGGCCACGAGACCACAGCGCTGACGCTCGCCTTCACGATGTATCTGATCGCGAACACGCCCGATGTTCAGGAGCGCCTCTTCCGCGAAGTGCGCGATGTCTGCGGCGACAGACCGATCGACGTCGCCATGGTGGAAGACCTTGTCTACCACGAGCAGGTCGTCAAGGAATCGATGCGCCTCTATCCGCCGGCCTCGCTGATCGATCGCGTCGCCACGCAGGACGTCGATATCGGCGACGTGCAGGTCAAGAAGGGCGACTTCGCCTTCAACCTCATCTACGTCATGCACCGCCACCAGACGCTCTGGGAAAACCCATCACGTTTCGATCCCGAACGGTTCTCGCCGGAGAACGCAAAGCGGATCCATCGCTTCCAGTACATGCCCTTCGGCGCCGGCCCTCGTATCTGCATCGGAATGAAGTTCGCCTACATGGAGGCCGTCGCCATCCTTGCGACACTTGTCCGCAGCTTGCGCTTCCTGCCGAATGCCGCGCACAAGGTAGAACCGAACATCCGCATCACACTGCGTCCCGAAGGAGGCATGCCGCTGTTCGTGGAGGCCAGATAAGCGCTTCCCACCGGAGTAGTCGTCGTGTCGTCGCTTGCCCGCATCCCAGCCCCGAAGGACATGATGGGGTACGTGCAGGACCTGCTCTGGTCGTCCGGCGAGCTCGGCCGTTGCAT
>CAIKXW010000336.1 GCA_903831485.1 uncultured Alphaproteobacteria bacterium
AGATACGGATCGAGGCAGTCGGACAGCTCCATCAGGTGGCTGTCCGCGTCGTGGATGATCCGCCCTTCGACATAGGCCATTGCGTCCTCCCCGTGGTCGTTTCTGACGTTTTCCAAAGTCAGTCACGCAATGCCACGGGAGGCAAGGGGGGGGCGGGTTCGGTGCGGCGGCTAACCGCCCAGCTTGACGCCCAGCGCCTCTGCGGCTGCGGCGGCGAATTTTCCGGTCTGGCCGAAGGCGCCGTCGAGAGCGGTCTCGCCGGTTGGATCGGATATCCGGCTCCAGTTGGCGGCGACATCATCGACCGTGGCGCCTGCGCCGCCGAGGAAGACGGCGGGTGTTTCGTAGATGTGGACGACCGAGAAGCAGCCGGCGCCGGCGCCGAGAATGGTTTTCGACGGGGCATTCTCGCTGACGAGATAGAGCACGCCAGGCGTCACCAGCTCAGGGCCCATCAGGGCTGCAACTGGCTCGGGGAAGAGACCATCGAGCATGCGCGTCGCGGCGGTGGGCGCCAGCGTGTTGATGCGAATGTTGTTCTTCGCGCCTTCCTGGTGAAGCACGTTCATGAAGCCGATCATGGCGGCCTTCGCGGCGCCGTAGTTGGACTGGCCGAAGTTTCCATAGATGCCGGATGCGGACGAGGTGAGCATGATCCGGCCGTAGTTCTGTTCGCGCATCGTATCCCACACGGCCTTGGTGCAGTTGGCCGTGCCGAACAGGTGGACGTCGACCACCTTCTTGAAGTCGTCCATCGTCATCTTGGCGAACGACTTGTCGCGCAGGATGCCGGCATTGTTGATCAGGATGTCGACGCGGCTCCATTTTGCTTTGGCCTCCGCGACCATCGCCTCGACCTGGTCGAGTTTGGTGATATCGGCGCCATTGCCGATGGCTTCGCCGCCGCCGTCGCGGATTTCCTTGGCGACGCTTTCGGCCGCAGAGATCGAACCACCGGAGCCGTCGACGGAGCCGCCGAGATCGTTGACGACGACCTTCGCCCCCAGCTTCGCCAGCTGGAGGCAGTGGTTCCGGCCAAGCCCATTGCCGCCGCCGGTGACGATGGCGACCTTGCCGTCAAAACGAATGGTCATGGGAGCTCCTGCTCAGATCTGCTGGATGCGGATGGCAAAGCGAGGCGCGGAAGGCAAGGGTCAAGCGGTCGCGTCTCGCCGAGCGCGCTAGACCTTCAGCGCCTCAACCCCCGGCAGTTCCTTGCCTTCCATCCATTCCAGGAAAGCGCCGCCTGCCGTTGAGACGAAGGTGAAGTCGATGGCGACCCCCGCTGCATTCAGCGCGGAGACCGTGTCGCCGCCGCCGGCGACGGCGATCAGCTTGCCTTCGCGACAGAGCTGGGCGGCGTGCCAGGCGGCTTCCATCGTGCCGCGCTGGAAAGGAGGAATCTCGAACACCCCAAGGGGCCCGTTCCAGACCAGCGTCTTCGAATTGCCCATGGCGCGCTTGAGGCGGGCGACGGTTTCGGGGCCGGCGTCGAGGATACGCTCATGGTCGTCGACGTTGCCGAGATTGCGCACGCGCGTGGGGACGCCGGACGCCATCTGCTCGGCGACCACGATGTCGAGCGGCAGGAAGAGCTTGCAGTTGTTGTGGCCGGCGAGGCGGATGATCTCGCGCGCGGTCTCGGCGAGGTCCTTCTCGCAATAGGAGGCGCCGACATCGTGGCCCTGCGCATAGAGGAAGGTGTTGGCCATGCCGCCGCCGATCGCGAGCTTGTCGAGCTTGGTGACGAGGTTCTTGAGCAGGTCCAGCTTGGTGGAGACCTTCGAGCCGCCGACGATGCCCATCACGGGGCGCTGCGGATTGCCGAGCGCGGCGTCGAGGGCGGACAGCTCGCGCTCCATCGAGAGGCCGGGATAGGCGGGCAGCAGCTTCGCGATTCCTTCGGTTGAGGCGTGCGCGCGATGGGCGGCGGAGAAAGCGTCGTTGACATAGATGTCGCCAAGTTTTGCGAGCTCGGCGGCGAAGGCGGGATCGTTCTTTTCTTCCCCGGCGTGGAAGCGGACGTTTTCGAGCAGGGCGACATCGCCCGGCTGCATGTCACGGATCACGCTTGCCGCCGGATCGCCGATGCAGTCATCGGCCCAGGCGACCGGCTTGCCGACCAGCGCGGAGAGATCGTCGACCAGCGGCTTGAGACTCATCTCCGGCACGCGCTTGCCCTTGGGTCGGTCGAAGTGGGCGAGCAGGGCGGTCTTGGCGCCGGCCTTCGCGAGCAGCTCGATCGTCGGCAGGGCGGCGCGCAGGCGGGTGTCGTCGGTGACCTTTCCCTCTTCCATCGGAACGTTGAAATCCACGCGGACGAGCGCGGTCTTGCCTTTGAGGTCAGCGCCGTTGAGCGTGCGGAAGGTCATGGTCTCGTGTCCCGGTTCGTCGTGTGGAGGCTGTCGTCTCAGCTGATCGGATCGCCCCAGTTGTGGGGCTGGTCCTTGAAATTCTTTAGCAGCTCGAAGCCGATGCGGCGCGGCTCCTCGTTCCTTGCCTTCGGCACGGCGATGAGCAGCACGCTGACCTGGCTGTAGTGCTGGAGCAGTTCGAATTTGCGGCCGTCGGGGTACTCGCCCATGAACAGGATCATGTCCGGGCCCCAGCTGGCGAGATTGGTGATGTGCAGCGGCTCGGAGCCAGGACCCTGTACGAAGCGGCCGCCGATTTCCTGGCCGTCGCCGAGACCCTTCTCGAACTCGATGATCTGGTGGACGAGGCGCTCGTGCATCCACTGGGCGGGATTGTGCGGCTTCTGCGCCGGGCGCGCGCCGACGGCGGATGCACCGGATGGCGGCATGGGTGCTGGGACGACGGCGTCCTCGTCCTGCGGGTCGATGTGCACGTCGGTGACGTTGTAGGGCGGGGTGGCGGTGGCGTGGACGACGGCTGGTTCAGCCGCCGCGTCATCACCGCTTTTCCTGCTTTCCGCCACTAGATCAACTTCGCCCAGGCGACGGCGGTGTCGCTCATGCGGGTCGAGAAGCCCCACTCATTGTCGTACCAGGAGAGGACCGACACGAACGTGCCGTCCATCACCTTGGTCTGGTCGGTGTGGAAGATCGACGAGTGGGGGTTGTGGTTGAAGTCGGACGAGACGAGTTTTTCGTCGGTGTAGCCGAGCACGCCCTTCAGCTCACCGTTGGCGGCGGTGCGGATGAGATCGTTGATCTCCTTCGCGGTGGTCGCGCGCTTGGCGATGAACTTGAAGTCCACCAGCGAGACATTCGGCGTCGGCACGCGCACCGAGATGCCGTCGAGCTTGCCGTTGAGGTCGGGCATCACGAGGCCGACTGCCTTGGCGGCGCCGGTGGAGGTGGGGATCATCGACAGCGCAGCGGCGCGGCCGCGGTAGAGATCCTTGTGCATCGTATCGAGCGTCGGCTGGTCGCCGGTGTAGGAGTGGATGGTCGTCATCATGCCCTTCTCGATGCCGATGGCGTCGTGGAGGACGCTGACCACCGGCACGAGGCAGTTGGTGGTGCACGAGGCGTTGGAGACGATCATGTGCTCCTTCGTGAGCTTCTGATGGTTCACGCCGTAGACGACGGTGAGGTCGGAATTCTCGCCGGGGGCCGAGATCAGCACGCGCTTGGCGCCCGCCTGGAGGTGGGCTGCGGCTTTCTCTTTCGCGGTGAAGATGCCGGTGCACTCGAACGCGATGTCGACGTTGAGATCCTTGTGCGGCAGCTGGGCCGGGTCCTTGATCGCGGTGACCTTGAAGGTCTGGTTGCCGACGGAGACCATGTCGCCCTCGACCTTCACGTCCATGTTCAGCGGGCCGTGTACGCTATCGTACTTCAGCAGGTGGACGTTGGTCTCGACCGGGCCGAGATCGTTGACGGCGACGACTTCGATGTCGGTGCGCTTGTGTTCCAGGATGGAACGGAGAACCAGCCTGCCGATACGGCCGAAACCGTTGATCGCAACACGAACAGCCATCGCAAAACCTCACATATCCGATGCGGCCATGGATGCGCAGGACGTGCCGGTCTCCACGGTCTTTATGCCGGGGCTAATAGCGGATTTTCAGCGCGATGCGAGAGGAAAGCGCGGTGAAATGAACGCAATTCCGTGTCGTGCTTCGTGAGGCGGGCGAGAAGGAGGGTTACAGCCGCGCCTTCGCCGCCTTCACCACCTCTTCCGCGGTGATTCCGAAATGCTTGTAGAGCGCCTTGTAGGGCGCGCTCGCGCCGAAGCCTGTCATCCCGACGAAGCCGCCTTCGGGGCCGATCCAGCGGTCCCAGCCGTCGCGGACGCCGGCTTCGATGGCGACTTTGGGCAGGGCGCCGCCGAGTGTTTCCGAGCGGTAGGTGTCGGGCTGGGCCGCGAACAGTTCGAAGCACGGAAGCGAAACGACGCGGGCGCCGATGCCTTCTGCTTCGAGATGCTTCTGTGCTTCGAGGGCGATCTCGATTTCCGAGCCTGTCGCGATGAGGACGACTTTCTCGGGCTTGCTTGCAGGGCTGAGCACATAGCCGCCCTTGGCGACGAGGTTGTCGTCCGTGTGCGTCCTGCGCGCAGGCGCAAGGTTCTGGCGGGTGAGGGCGATCAGCGACGGGCCCGTTGTCGTCTCGAGCGCGAGCTCCCAGGCTTCGGCTGTCTCGACGCCGTCGGCCGGGCGGAAGACGAGCAGGTTCGGGATCATGCGCAAGCTGGCGACATGCTCG
>CAIKXW010000337.1 GCA_903831485.1 uncultured Alphaproteobacteria bacterium
CCGAGATATTCACGTCCGTTGATCCCGTCCGCCGCGGCGAGAACATGAAGGAACTCACCTGATGGCCCGCGCCGCCCGCACCCGCACCCCCGCCAACAACGGCGTCCGCGACGACCCCGCGTCCGCTTACGACATGACGCACGCCGATGAAGGCGTCGAACAGCGCACCCTCGCCTGCATCGTCGACAACGAGCCCGGCGTCCTCGCCCGCGTCGTCGGCCTGTTCGCCGCGCGCGGCTACAACATCGAGTCGCTGACGGTCGCGGAGATCGACCGCAACGCGCACCAGTCGCGCATCACCATCGTCACGTCCGGCACCAACCACGTGCTCGAGCAGATCGAACAGCAGCTCCTGCGCCTTGTGCCCGTGATCAAGGTGATCGACGTCACCAATTCAACCGGCGGCATCGAGCGCGAGCTGGCGCTGGTGAAGGTCGCGGCCACGGGCGAGAAGCGCGTCGAGAGCTTGCGCATCTCCGAAATCTTCCGCGCCCGCGTCATCGACACGACGAATGAGAGCTTCATCTTCGAAGTCACCGGCGCAAGCCAGAAGATCGACCAGTTCGTCGAACTGATGCGCCCGCTCGGGCTCGTCGAAGTGTCACGCACCGGCGTGCTCAGCATCCAGAGGGGGAAGGACAAGGCAGGATGACGACCGCAATCAAGAGGCATCCGTACCGCGCCGCATTCGTCGCCATGCTCATCGCGCTGGCGGTTGCGTGCTCCGCCTCCACGGATGTTGGTCTCACGGTCGATGTCGGCGGCACGCCCGGGAAGACGCTCGAAGCCGCGATGCAGGCCGACCGCGATTTCGCGGCGATGGCCAAGGCGGAGGGTCCCAAGCCAGCCTTCCTCAAATACATGCACGCAACAGACAGCAAGTTCTTGCAGCCCGGCGGCATGGTGCAGGGCGCCGAGGCGATCGCTGCAGGCTTCGCCCAGTCCCCGCCCGGCTTTGCCATCGCCTGGGAGCCCGATGGCGGCCATGGCGCGGCGTCCGGCGACCTCGCCGTCACCACTGGTCTCTACACTATCAGCATGGGCGATCAGACGATCGAGAAGGGCCGCTATGTTACGGTCTGGGGCAAGGACGCGGCAGGCGACCTCAAGGCCACGATGGAGATGAGCGTCCCCGATCCGATTGTTGCGCCGTCGACCGCCCCCGACCCGGAAGGCCGGCCGGGCTAAGCGTCGAATTCAGTTTCCGAATACCAGCCGTTCGCGTATTGGGGCGGCCAAATTGCCAGGGTGAACCACGATGAAAGTCTACTACGAAGCCGACGCCGATATCGGCATCATCCAGTCCAAGAAGGTCGCCGTGGTCGGCTATGGCAGCCAGGGCCATGCCCACGCGCTCAACCTGCGCGAGAGCGGCGTGAGCGACCTTGTCGTCGCCCTGCAGCCCAACTCCGGCTCCAAGCCGAAGGCCGAGCAGGAAGGCCTGAAAGTCGTCACGCCGACCGAGGCCGCCAAATGGGCCGACGTGATGATGATCCTCACGCCTGACGAAAAGCAGGCCGTGATGTACGCCAACGAGATCGAGCCCCACACCCGCAAGGGCCAGCACCTGATGTTCGGCCACGGCTTCAACATCCACTATGGCCTGATCAAGCCGCGCGCTGACATGGACGTGTCGCTGTCCGCGCCGAAAGGCCCCGGCCACACGCTGCGCAACCAGTACCAGCAAGGCCGCGGCCTTCCGGGTCTCATCGCCATCCATCAGGATGCTTCAGGCGTCGCCCAGGCTGTCGCGCTCTCCTACTCGAAAGCCATCGGCAACACCCGCGCCGGCGTCATCCAGACGTCCTTCCGCGAAGAGACCGAGACGGACCTCTTCGGCGAACAGGCCGTGCTCTGCGGCGGTCTCGTCGAGCTGATCAAGGCCGGCTACGAAACGCTGGTCGAAGCAGGCTACGCGCCCGAGATGGCCTATTTCGAATGCCTCCACGAAGTGAAGCTGATCGTCGACCTCATCTATGAAGGCGGCATCGCCAACATGAACTACTCGATCTCCAACACCGCCGAGTTCGGCGAATACGTCACAGGCCCGCGCATCATCACGTCGGACACCAAGGCCGCGATGAAGAAAGTGCTCGACGATATCCAGTCCGGCCGCTTTGCTCGCGACTGGGTGCTCGAGAACCAGGCCGGCGCGCCGTCCTTCCAGGCCATGCGAGCCAAGATGAGCAACCACCCGATCGAGGAAGTCGGCGAGAAGCTCCGCGGCATGATGCAATGGTCGAAGTCTAACCGGCTGGTGGACCGGAAGCGCAACTAGCGTTCGCGCGAACGGGGCGGGACGAGGCAGATGCACAGGCTCTTCATCGTCCTCCCCGTCTACGCCGCGGTGGTGATCTTCCTGCCGCGGCAGGACTGGTTCAGGCCCTTCGCGGACCAGGTCGCCAGCATTCATCCCGACGTGTCGTTCTGGGTGTCGATGTGTCTTGGCGCTGCAGCGGCGCTGGCCTTCTGGGTCATCCGCAACCGCCCGTTCAAGTGGATGTTCGCAAGGCCGCGCGTCACCGAAGTGATCGGCATGGGCCTGCTGGGCGTCATCATCGCTGCGGTGTTCGACATCTTCGAGCGCCTTGCCAACATGCCCACCAGCCTCGTCAACATGACGCTTCTGCCGATAGGCTTCATGGTGTCCGAAGGCGTCTTCCTCGCCTTGCAATGGCGCATGCGGAAACGCGACGAGGAGTAGGATGTTCACACACCGCCTCGCCACCGAAGACGATCTCCCCGCCATCCGCGCGTTGATGGATGTCGCCATCGCGGAGCACCTGAAGGCCTACCTCGACCCAGCCCAGGTCGAGCTGTCGAAATCCATCATGGGCCTCGACACGCAACTGATCGCGGATCGCACATACTTCCTCGTGGAGGAGGAGGGCAGGCTCGCCGGTTGCGGCGGCTGGTCCCGTCGCGCAACCCTCTATGGCGGCGATCACTCCACGGCCCAGCGCAACGAAGCCCTGCTCGACATCGCGAAGGACGCCGCGCGCGTGCGCGCCATGTACACGCATCCCGATTTCGCCCGCCGCGGCGTTGGCCGCCTGATCCTCCAGATCTGCGAGAACGCCGCCCGCGATGCCGGCTTCCGCTCGGTGGAACTGATGGCCACGATGTCCGGCGAGCCGCTCTACCGGGCCTGCGGATACACCGACATCCAGCGCATCGTCGCCGCCTCGAAGGATGGCGTCAATGTTCCGGGTGTCCGGATGGGAAAAGCGCTTTAGCGCGTTGCCGCCGACCCTCGCAGCCTCCATCTTCCTTCGATGACCGAAACCGCCGCCCGCACCATCCCCGCCGCGCCGCCGCCCGTCACGGTGACATGGCTCGTCTACGCCATGGCCGCCCTGCTGCTGGGCCTGCATCTCGCCTTCACGTTGTCGCCGTTCGATCAGCAGGACCAACTCACCTGGAACTTCGCGCTGATGCCGGGGCGCTTCTGGGCGCCTGCCGGATCGCCGAATGTCTATCCCGACTATTTCTCCGGCCTGCTGACGCTTCTCTCCAGCGGCCTGCTGCACGGCGACTGGATGCACGTCATTGTCAACGCCGCCATGCTGGTCTGGTTCGGCGCGCCTGTGGCGCGCGCCCTCGGGCCGGGAGCGGCCGCCTGGGGTTACTGGATGCTGCTGTTCGCCGGATCGATCATCGCCGGCTGCGTCTTCTATCTCACGGTGACGGATGACGCCGCCCCGTATCTCATCGGCGCGTCCGGCGGCACGTCGGGGCTCATCGCTGCGGCGTTGCTGCTCGGCGACAATGGCGGCAAGCGCGCGCTGTGGTCGATGGGGTTCCTTGTGCCCACCGCGATCTTCGCCGCCATGAACGTCCTGCTCGTCTGGGCAGCGCCCTACGCCATCGGCATGGCGGTCAGCTGGGAAGCCCACGCCGGCGGCTATCTTTTCGGAGCGCTTCTGATGGCGGTCCTGCCGCTGCGTGGCTATGGCTGGGCCAGGCCAGGACCGGCCAGATCATGACCAAAAAAGGGCGGCCTCATTCGGGCCTCGTTCATATGAAAACGGACTATATCGCATGTGAAGGGCATCATGTTTCGCCCGCGGGGTTCGAGGAGACGTGAGATGAAGAAGCTTCTGGTCATGGCCGCTGTCGCAACCCTCGCGATCTGCGCCGCCGCCGCCGACACCGTTAAGGACGGCGTCGTGTCGGTGAAACCTGGCCGCTGGCTGTGGAAACAGGAAACCAGCGTTCTCGGCATCGGCATGAAGGAAGAAAATGTCGAATGCCTCATCGCCGAGGAGGCGCGCATCACGCTGTCAAAGCTGGCGTCCGATCTCGAGAAGGGCTGCTCGGTCGACAATGTCCGCCCCATTCAGGGCGGCTATCTTTTCAAGCTTCAGTGCACCGGCAAGACCAAGGGCAATGCTGACGCCACGATTATTCATTCCGCGACGACGATGAAGATCAACGCCAAGGGCTCGGCCACGGTTGGCTTCATTCCGGCCGGCTTTTCGATGAAGTCCGATGCGGTCTACCAGGGCGACTGCTCGGCCGCCGAGATCGCCAAGGCGAAGGAACGCTATCTCCGCGAGAACTCGGGCGCCGCCGCGCCGCAGTAAGGGTTCGCCCCGAAACGAAAGAACGCCCCGCAGGATACTGCGGGGCGTTTGTCGTTCGGGTTGTCTGCGATCCTAGAGCGTTTTGCGATCGTCATGAAGCATAACCTGCATGTCGGATGTAGTTGGCGCATTCGTCTGGCGTGAACACGTCGATCAGGTCACCGATGGTTTGCCAGAGCGCGTCTCTGGTGCGGCGCTCGGCCTTGCGCAGCA
>CAIKXW010000338.1 GCA_903831485.1 uncultured Alphaproteobacteria bacterium
CTCTACGACAGCGCCCGCACCGCCGGCGCCAACCTCGTCACGCTCACCGGCGACAGCCACAACGCCTGGGCCTTCGACCTTGCCGACAAGGCCGGCCCCATCGGCGTCGAATTCGCCGGCCAGAGCGTGTCCTCCTACGGCTTCGAACGCCGCTTCAATGGCGACGCCGCCCGCCTGGCCGCCGATTTCGTCGCAACCAACTCCAACCTCAAATGGATGGACAGCAGCCAGCGCGGCTACCTCACCCTCGACATCCGCAAGGACCGTATCGACACGGAGTATGTGTTCGTTCCCGCCGCGGGCGGGCGCTCGGTCGCGGAGACGGGCCGCAAGAAGCTCAGCGTCGCGCACGGAGCGCGGAGGCTGGAGGTTTAGGGCGCATCGATACGGACGCGCCAGAACTCCGTGCCCGCTCCCTCGACTCCGAAATCGCTATCCGACACCAACAGGATCTCCGACGCACACAGCAGCGCCATGCCCTCCATGTCCGGCCCAACCTCCGGATGCTCATCGCTGGAAAACAGCAGCGTCTTCTCCGGCAACCGCGAAAGCTCAACGCGATAGATCTTCGTCGTATGTGCAATGCGCTCAAGCACAACCAGCGTATCCTCGCCCGCCCAAGCAAACTCGCAAATCTTGAGATCGCCAAGTCCGACAGCCCGCCGCGCCGCATCGCGCTCGAAACTCGAGGCGACGTCGAACGGGTAGCGCCACTCCGCGACAAGCGCGCCATTGCGCGCATCGAGCTTCCACACAGGCGCGGCGGTCTCTACCTCACCCGACAACGCGCTCTGGAATCCGAGATACAGCCACCTGCCATCGGGCGAGGCGCATAGCGCCTCGAACCCACGGTTCGGTCTGCGCCGCGTGCACCGCGCAGGCAGGACGCCCCTCGCCGGAAGGTCCGGATGCGAAAGCTCAGCCTCGCGTCCCGCCGCCACCCAACGTTCCGACACGACGCCATGGCTGCTCACGACAAGTGTTGAAGGTCCATACTCTTCCGCAACGAGAAACGAGCCATCTGGCATCGCCGCGAGCGCCTCGCTGTCGGCGCCCAGCGTGTCAGGCGCGAGCCGGCTGCCTGCGATGTCGAAGATCGGCTCCATCGCGCCGCCGGGCAACGCAACGCCGGTCAGCCGTGCGCCGCTGAGCGTAACCAGCGGAATGCGCCGCAATGCGTTAACAGTGTCGTCGATCACGCGCAGCTCGACAATCTCGGGCCCGGCCTGGGAAATCGGCATTATCTTGGCGCCCTGGATGCCGCGCAACGGCGCAAACCGCGACAGGCCATAGTCATCGATCGCCTGTGATGGAAAAAGATTAGGCCCACGATCGGTGATAGCGAACAGCGCGCCATCGCTCGCGCGCCGCGACAATCCGGACCCCAGCCCCAGCGTCAGCTGCAGTGTTGCGCCGCCAAGGTCGATCGGATCAAGCTGCACATCGTTCCACGCCAGCCGCTCGACCCGCGCGGCCACCTAGAACCGCCCACCCGTCTTGAACCCGCCGCCGCCCATCCGGCCGCCGGTCTTGAAACCACCACCGCCGCGCGAGCCGCCGCCGCCAAATCCACCGCCGCCCCAGCCGCCGCCACCCCAGCGGCTGCCGCGCGTCGCCGCCTTGATCACCTCGCCGAGAATCACGCCCGCAATCACATCACCGCCGACATTGCGCCCACGACGCGGCCCGCCGAAATAGTCGTCGTCGCTGCGGGGAGCCTGACGCACCGTCGCCTTGATCGCGCGCCACAGCGCCTCGCCGTCTGGCGATGGCCCCTTGCCATACGCCTCGATTGCCGCTTCGAAGGCCGGCCTCAGCAGCATGACGTAAGGGCTATCCAGCCCCGCCTCCTTGAACCGCCGCCTTACCTGCTCCAGCGTCTCCGCGCCCGCACGCCGCCGCGCCGGCAGCGCCTCGACGCCGCGCCAGTTCACCTCCATCTGCAGCTCTTCCGTGCGCAGCTTGATCAGCGCCTCGACCACGCGGTCATCGTCCGTCGTCGTCGTCTCCGCCGCCAGAACTTTCAGATCCGGGAAGCTCGCCTGCGCCAGCCCCTCTTCCAGCACGCGTCTTGCTTTCTCCTGCGGCCCTGCATGGCCACTCGCCGCCTGCTCCTGCTGGCGGCGCAGGTCCGCGTGCCGCGCCTCCGCTTCGGTCAGGGCAACATCCAGCGCCTTCAGCTTGTCCTTAACCGCCGACAACTCCGCCGACAGCTTCCCCGCTCCACGCGCCTCCAGCGCCTGCGCCTCGAACCGTTCGATCGCTGCCTGCGCTTCGGCCTCCTCGAGCCGCATATTCGCCATGTGCTCGGCGATGCGATCCGGCAGCTCAATCAGCCGCGCATAGTTCAGGTACGCCTGGTCATACCCGCACAGCCGCGCGACCCAGTTGTCCAGCGCGCGCGACATGCCGCCCCTGTCATACTCCGGCGTACGGAACTTCCGCTCCCACAGATACGAGAAGAGCGGGTCAGCCTCATATGGCTTGCGCTTCTCGTCGCGATCCGTCTTCGCCAGCTCCAGCTTCTGCTCGGCGCGCACCGACACC
>CAIKXW010000339.1 GCA_903831485.1 uncultured Alphaproteobacteria bacterium
GCCGATGCGACTGGCTGCGGCACCGGCTCAGTCGCTGGCGTGCACGCGCTCAGAACGACCAAGGCCATCAATACACGCTTCATGGGGCGTCTCTCCTGCAAGGCAGTCACCAGAGTAGAACGGATTCCCGACTTGCCAAAATCCTGCCCGAATCTTCGGCCAGATGGTCGCAGGTCGGGGGACACTCTCCCGCACATCACGGAGCCACACAGCCAATGAGGCGACTGAGATTAGCCAGTTCGCCCCTCTGTATCCCAGGGGGCGGTCAGCGCTCCCGAGGATTCTCCGGAAGCGTCTGACCTCAAACGAATGACCTGGCTCGCGATGCGCAATTCCGCGCGCGCGAGGCCGTGTTCGCGATGACCTGCCCTTCCGGCGGGATAGCGGGCGCATGTCGAGAGGAGACGCGACCATGGTCGCGCAACTGTTCCATCGCGCGCCCCAGCGGGCGCGCACGGCGAGCCCGCTGCTCGCCTATCTCGCCGGCGATTTCGCCGACGCGATCGCGCGTATCTGGCCCGCGCCGCATGGCGATTTCTTCGCCCTGCCCGCCGCGCGCCGTCATGCCGTTGCGCTGGCGCTCGCGGGCCATATTCGCCAGCCCGCGTCCGACGCCGACCTGCGCCGTCTGGTCGAATACCAGCGCGACGCAGTCGTGGCCGAGGCGTTCCCGCGTGTGCCTCCCACCGGTCTGATGCGCGCTCTGGCGAAAGCCGGCGAGCAGCTCTGGCGACGCGAGGACTACGACACCTTCGTGGCCCTTATGGCCGAACCGATGGCGAACGAAGTCCTGCGCCACCTCGACGATGTGCGTCCGGCCGCCTTCGGCCCGATCGCCCTCCTGCCCGAGGCGCTGCGCATGGCGCCGGTGGTTCGCGTCCTGCCCTCCACGGCGGCAGCGCACGATCTCGCACGCGCCTTCCGCCTCGCGGCGCGCATGCGTGAGCCAGGCGCCCCCGCACGGATCGCGCGCCGCTGGGGCGCGGGTGGCGACATCCGCGCAGTCTTCGGCCGCGCTGTCGAGGACCTGACGCCCGAGTTGTTCCGCCCTGCCGGTCCTCCCCCGGTTCTGGCGCGGCCGTTCGTGGCGATCACGGGCCGCAAGCAGCTGGAAGGCGTCGCGCTGGAATTCCGCAACTGCCTCGCCGAGCACGGCGCGCGCGTCGCGGAGGGCCGCATGGCCGTCTATGTCTGGCGCGCCGAGCCGCTCGCGGCGATCGCGCTAAGCCGTGACGCCGCTGGCTGGCGTCTCGCCGAAGCCAAGGCGCCGGACAACGTCGATCTCGAGGAAGGCTTCCTGCGCCAGCTCGCAGCCCGCCTCGACCTCGCCGGCGTCCGCACGGGCCACTCCGTGCAGAACGTCTCGTGCCGGCTCGACGACTGGGCGAACGGCAACTCCTATCCTCGCGAGCACCGGGTCTCGTTCGTCGAAGACCTGGCGCTCGGCGACCTCTGGAGCTGACGGAGACATGTTCCGCGCTGGTCTTCGATCAGCGCGGAACATGGGTTCCCGGAACAAACCACTTCCTTGCGCGATACCAGACGTACAGGAGGACCCCGATTTGGTGCGGTTCGATGAGCAATGGACAAAGGCAAAGGTCGGCACGGCACGACTCTGTGCAAAAGCCAAAGGCGGGACCGGCCGTGTGTACACCGCCGGCCGCGAGCGGATCCGTGATTTCAAATGGCAATCTCCCGGCGGGGCACTCCTGATCTGGACCGGCGCAGTGTTCGGCATGCTGGTCGGCGCTTGGGTTGTGCTCAACCTGACGCTCGCCAACCCCACCACCGGCGCCCAGATGGTCAACTGGGCGATCGGCAAGTTCGGCGACAAGTCCGCCAGAGTTCACACTGGCCACCTCGAACACCCCTTCTCCGACAAGTTCGTCCTTCGCACGCTCGACTGGCCCGAGACGATCGAAGCGCGCGAGATCGACATCCGTTACGACCTCTTCGGCTTTCTGCCCGGCCGCGTCTGGGCCACCGGCATCCGCATCCGCGACGGCGAAATCCTGATCGCCCCGAACAACGACAATGAATCCGGCGAAACCTTCCAGCCGCAGCGCTACGTCAACCATCTCGACGTGGAGAACGTCCTCATCAAGTTCACGATCAACGACCAGCCACGCCAGGTCACCATCGTCTCGGCCAAGGGCTCCTTCGCCAACGCCAGCCTGCAGGCCGAAGCCATCTCCAGCGACAACCGCATCACCTTCGACGGTCTTCAGCGCGACTGGGGCGGCCCGCTCAAGGGCAGGGTCTCGGCCAAGGGTCAGAACCTCAGGGAGCTCGCCGAGATCGTCGGCGCATCCGCGCCGGACACGCCGCCCTTCAACATCACTGGCGCTCTCTCCGCGCAAGCAGAGGTGTGGTCGGTCGATGAACTCGCGGGGACGATGGGCGACAGCGATCTCAACGGCCTGGTCCGGATCGACCTCACGCAGCAGAAGCCTTTCCTTGCGGTCGCGGTGACATCGGACAAGCTCGACTTCGACGACATGGGCATCGTCTTTGGCCTGCCGTCGAGAACGGGAAAGGGTGAGACAGTCAAAGAGGAGCAGAAGGACGCCAAGGCCGCCTTCGATAGTTCCGCGCGCCTGATCCCCGACTCGCAGATCGACTTCTCGCGTCTCGCGGCTGTCAACGCGGACATCGACTTCACCGCCGACAAGGTTGTCGACGCGCCGTTCGGCATCACCGGTCTCAGCCTTTAGGTCACGCTTCGCGACAGCACTCTCGATTTCGAGCGTGCCGTGGTGAAATCCAGCTCGGGCGATCTGGACGCAAAGATCAACATCGATGCGCAGAAGGACCCCGCGAAAACCAAGGCGACCGGTGAGTTGCACAACGTCGAGATCAACCGCGTCATCCCGACCGAGATGATCCGCGGCACGATGCAGGGCCGCTTCGCCCTCACCTTCACCGGTTCGGGCTTCCGCGAAGCCGCCGCCACCACGAATGGCGAGCTGGGCCTCTGGTCCAACAACAGCGAGCTGTCGAAATTCGCCACCGAAGGCGCTGGCCTCGACCTAGGTGAGATCCTCCCGCTCTGGGCGACCGAGGACAAGGACAGTCCCGAATACATCACGTCGCGCTGCCTTGCCGCCAACGTCGCCTTCAAGAGCGGCCAGGCGACCCTGCAGCCCGCCATCATCGAGAACGAGGACAGCCTCGTCGCGGCCTCTGGCGGCATCAGCCTCAAGACAGAGGCCATCAACATCGAAGTCTATGCACGCCCGCACGATGTCTCGATCGGCACACTCTCCGGCGACCTCCGCGTCGGCGGCGCGCTGCGCAACCAGTCGTTAGAGGCCTTGAACAACGAGACGCTGCTGCAGGCGGGAATCGCCGGCCTGCTCTCCACCGTCACCGGCGCGCTCGGTCTGCTGCCCTTCATCCAGACCGGCGGCGAGCCGGATGCGCCCTGCGCAACCCTGCTGGCCGATGCTAGGGAAACGAGTACGCGCAATAATCCGGCCGCTAACGTCGATCCGAAAAAAGAGAAGAGCTAGAGACGCATCTTCCCGCTGACGATGTCGCGCAGCAGGTCGACAGTGATTGGAACATAGGTGCTGCGCTCCGCGTCGGCGACGAAGAGTGGATCGCTGGCCTTCATCGGGTCGAAGCCCTCCCGCACCAGATCGACCTTCCGATATTTGAGCGTGCCCGTGGTTTCGGCCTCGTCCTGAAAACGCAGAAAGGCCGGGCGTGCATAAGCCGGCAGGTTGCTGGCAAGGTGCCGATGCAGAGCCTTGAGATCAACTGAGTCCTTCGGCGTTATCGCCGCCATGCCCGCGCGTCCGTCCTGGCCGGGCACGGCGACGCCATATACGATCGCATGCGTCACGCCCGGCATGGACGAGATCGCGATCTCCACCTCGCTGGTCGAGACATTCTCACCCTTCCAGCGGAATGTATCGCCAACCCGGTCGACGAAATAGACATACTGGTCAGCGTCCATCTTCATCAGGTCGCCAGTGCGAAACCACTTGTCGCCCTTAGCGAACACGTCGGTCAGGATTTTCTTCTGCGATTGCTTCGCGTCATTGTAGCCGTCGAACCGCTGACGCACCTCCTGCGTGATCGGCCCCACCGCCTCGCCGATCTCGTCCACTCCCGCCTCAATGCAGAGCCCGGCCGGACCGCGCACCGGCTCCTCCGTCTCGACATCGAACTTGATGATCCGCGCCGGCAACCGCCCGCGCAGCAGCCGCGGAATACGCCCCACCGCGCCGACCTTCCCGTCGAGATTGAAGAAATTCACATTGCCCTCGGTCGAGCCGTAGAACTCGACCAGCCGCTTGACCCCGGTCCGCTCGACAAACTCCGCCCAGACATCTGCACGCAGGCCGTTGCCGAATCCCTTGGTGATCGTATGGCTGCGCTCCAGTGCGCTCGGCGGCTGGTTCATCAGATAGCGTCCCAGTTCGCCAATATAGACGAGCATGGTCGCATGGCTGTCGATCGCCTCCTGCCAGAACTGCGAGGCGGAGAATTTCCGCTGCAGCACGATGCACGCCCCCGCATTCAGCGCCGTCCCCACGCCGCACATGCCGCCCGTCGCGTGATACAGCGGCAGCGTCAGCAGGATGCGATCGTACTGGCTCGCCTCCGTCGCGTCCTTGAACACACGCATCAGCCCGCGTGCCCGCACTCCGGAAATCTTCGCAGCCTTTGGCAAGCCAGTTGTGCCTGAAGTGTAGATGTAGAGCGCCACCTCGCCGCCCTTCACGCCGGCGCGCACCGACCGGTCAAGCCTGGTCGTCTTCGCCCGATCCACCGCATCGTCGATCGGAACCAGCCCCTCGGCCTGCCCGCCCAGCACGAAAGCGCCGAGCGGCAACACCATCTGCTCGCGCGCAGAAGCATACTGCGGCGCAAGCTCGGCGTTGGTCACGATAGTCTTGCAGTCCAC
>CAIKXW010000340.1 GCA_903831485.1 uncultured Alphaproteobacteria bacterium
GCCCCTAACCCCGATCCCGCAGAATCCGCCCCTTCTGCCGATCCCAGTCCCGCTTCTTCTCGACGTCACGCTTGTCCGGCGCCTTGCGGCCTGTCGCCAGCGCCAGCTTGATCTTCGCCATGCCCGTCGGGCCGAAATAGAGTTCCAGCGGCACCAGCGTCCGCCCGTCGCGCTCGACAGCGCCGACCAGCCGGTTGTACTCGCGCTTCTTCACCAGCAGCACGCGCTTGCGCGCCGGATCATGGTTGAACTGCCCGGCCGGCGGATAGGTCGGGATGGTTGAGTTCACCAGCACGATCTGGCCGTCTTCCTCCCGCGCATAGGCCTCGGCGATATTCGCCCGCCCCTCGCGCAGCGACTTCACCTCGCTGCCCGTCAGCACGATGCCCACTTCGATATCGTCGATGATCTCGTAATTGCGCCGCGCCTGACGGTTCTCCGCCACCGACTTCCGCGCCATCTCGCGCCGCGTCTTGCCCTTCGGGTTCGCGCCACTGCTCTTGGTCGGCTGCGCCATCAAAGCACGCCCGCTTCCTGCATCGCAGCCTTGATCTCGTCCTTCACCGCCTGGCTCTGCACCGGCACCAGCGGCAACCGCAGTTCATCCGCGCACAGCCCCAGCAGCGACAGTGCATATTTCGCCGGCGCCGGGCTTGCCTCGAGGAACATTGCGCGATGCAGCCGCGCCAGCGTGTCGTTGATCCGCCGCGCCTCGGCATAATCGCCACGCAGTGTCGCCTCCTGCATTCGTGAACACGCTTCAGGCGCCACGTTTGCTGTCACCGAGATGCACCCCACCCCGCCCTGCGAATTGAACGCAACGGCGCTCGGGTCATCGCCCGAAATCTGAACGAAACCTTGCTTGCAAAGCGCAGAATGGCGCGCAACCCGCGAGAGATCGGCGGTCGCATCCTTGATCCCGATAACATTCGGAAGCTGCGAAAGCCGGGCCACGAGTTCCACCGACATGTCGGAACCCGTCCGCCCAGGGACATTGTACAGGAAAATCGGCAGTTGGACCGCTTCCGTCAGAGTTTTGTAATGTGCATAAACGCCATCTTGGGTCGGACGATTGTAATAGGGGTTCACGATCAGGGCCGCGTGAGCGCCGACTTCTTTAGCATGCTGCAGGAGGCCAAGCGCCTCGGTAGTGGAATTGGAGCCTGTGCCAGCAATGACCGGAACCCGACCCGCCACCGTCCGAACGCAAAGCTCGACGACGGCCCGGTCTTCCTCATGCGACAGCGTCGAGGCCTCGCCCGTCGTGCCGCAGACCACCACGCCGTGCGTCCCCGCCGCGATCTGCCGCTCGATCAGCGCCACAAACGCCTTCTCGTCCACCTTCCCGTTCCGGAACGGCGTGACGAGGGCGGGTATGGACCCTTTGAACAGCATGACGTCAGATATCCCTGAAAACGTGGAGCGCCGGATCAACGACTCGCCGGATAATCATTTCGCGCCTCTATTTGGCAAGGGAGCTTCGATGCCCGGCACGCGGCAGCAGACATGGGGGTTTCGCACGATGCGTCAACTAATTACCGGCATCGCCCTCGGCTGTCTCTGTGTATCAGCCGCCGCGGCCAACCCGCCCGCGCCCTCCCTCAAGCCCGCCCCGGCGCTGCAATCGACCTGGATTGCCAACAACGATTTCGATCTACTGTTCCGCACGCTCGACGCCGCCGACCGTGAAGACTGGGGCCAGGTCCGCTCGCTCCAGTCACGCATCAGCGATCCCGCCGCCCAGACGCTGACCCGCTGGCGCCTCGCCACCAACGGCAATGCCGGCCTCGGCTTCACCGACCTCATGCGCGCCGCAGAGGAGTTCAAGGGCTGGCCCGACAACGACAAGATCTACGAACAGCTCGAACAGACCATCACGCGCTCCAGCATGACCGCAGACGAGCGCATCGCCTGGCTCCTGGCCCAGGGCCCGCGCACGGGCGATGGCATCCTCGCCCTCGCCGACGCCTATGACAGCCAGGGGCGCCGCGACGACTTGCTCAATGTCGTGCGCGAAGCCTATCGCTCCCGCCCCATGTCCTCCACCGCCGCCGCGACGATCGGCTCGCGCTACGGCGGCAACTTCAACGCCGAAGACCACTATGCCCGCGCCGACATGTTCCTCTGGCGCGGCGACGTCGCCAGCGCGCAAGGGCTGCTCTCCCGCCTCACCGCAGATCGCAAGGCCGTCATCAACGCGCGCATCGCGCTGATGCGCAACGCCAAGAACATCGACAAGCTCGTCAACGCCGTTCCTGCCGCCTACACCGAAGACGCCGGCCTGCTCTACGAACGCGCGCGTTGGAACGAGCGCCGCGGCAAGACATCGGAAGAGCTCAACCTCCTCCTCCGCATCAATGGAACCAGCGCCCCCGCCGTCGGCCGCGAAGACATCTGGAGCGAGAAGCAGTCCGTCGTCCGCCGCATGCTGCGCGAACGCAACTACGCCACCGCCTACCAGCTCGCCGCCGGCCACGGTCTCACCTCCGGCGAAGCCTTCCGCGACGCCGAATGGATGGCCGGCTGGCTCGCGCTCACCAAGCAGGGCGATGCGCTCAGAGCCGAAACTCATTTCCGCGTCTTCGCCGCCGGCGTCGCCACGCCGATCAGCGTCTCGCGCGCGCAGTACTGGCTGGGCGAAGCGCTGAAGGCGCAAGGGCGGTTAGAAGAATCCGCCGCCGCTTACGAGGCTGCCGCAGCCTACCCCTATGTCTTCTATGGCCAGCTCGCCGCCGAGAAGGCCCGCGCGACAAAGCCCGAACTCGGCACGCTAGGCTTCATTACGCCCGCCGCACCCACAGATGAAGACCGCGCCGCCTTCGCGCGCCGGCCCGAAGTGCGCGCCGCCATCCTGCTCGCCGAAACCGGCCGCATGGCCAGCTTCGAGCGTTTCTCCTTCGCCCTCGATGACATGCTCACCACGCCCGCCGAACACCAGATGCTGTTCGACATCGCCGCCGGCTATCTCGAAATGCGCGCCGCCATCCGCGGCGCGAAAGCTGGCCTCGGCCGCGGCCTCGTCGCGCCGGACGCCGTCTTCCCGCTCCTCCAGCTGCCGACCTCGCCGCGCTCAGGCTCTGCCGAGCCTGCCATGGTGCTCGCCCTCTCGCGTCAGGAGAGCGAATTCAACCACCGCGCTATCTCCAGCGCCGACGCACGCGGCATGATGCAGATGATCCCCCGCTATGCACAGGCCGAAGCCCGCCTGGTCGGTCTACCCTTCCGTCAGAGCTGGCTCACCGACGATCCGCAATACAACCTCCGCCTCGGTCGCGGCTTCCTCGACGACCTCGTGGATGATTTCGGCGGCAGCTACATCCTTGCCGCCGCCGCCTATAACGCCGGCCCCAGCCGCGCCCGCCAGTGGATCAACGATTTCGGTGATCCGCGCACCAGCGTCGACCCCGTCGAATGGATCGAGAGCATCCCCTTTGCCGAGACCCGCAACTACATCCAGCGTGTCCTCGAAAACACCATCGTCTACCGCCACCGCCTCACTGGCCAGCCCGTCGAGATCAAGCTGAGCGAAGACCTCCGCCGCGGCCGCCCCCGATAGCCGGGACCGCCGAGTTTGGGGGAAAACGCTTGTTCGCGTTTGGGGGAAACTGAACGGCGAACTTCAACCCGATCAAACACTTCCTCCGGGAATTTGGGGGAAACACCGGCGCCAAATCGGCGGGCGTATCTGCGGCCCTATGATCGGCCCCATGACCGTCGCGAAAAACCTCGACCCATATGAACAAGGCGAGACCCAAAGCCGGTCCTGGCCGGTCCATGCATTTGTCGCGTGGCTCACGACCATGCCCGGCTACATCACCCGCTTCAAACGCGCCCGCCGCTTCGCTCCCAACCGGCGCGACAGCTGAGACGGCCTCCGCGAA